>CACZSG010000286.1 GCA_902783665.1 uncultured Lachnospiraceae bacterium
CCGCATTCTTCTGGCATGCAACGATTTCTCCATTTCTGATGTTGCGATGATGGTCGGTTTTCAGAATATCTCATACTTCAACCGCACCTTCAAAAAAGTTACCGGACAGACCCCCGGGGAATACAAGGCCTCTGTGCGATAAACAAAAAGCTTGGGGCCTGCCCCCTTGCTATTTGGTCGGAAGTATGATAATAATTGATTAATAAAAAAGAAAGGCACACTTGCTGTGTGGGTGAAGGAATGAGGATCAGATAATTTGATTTGGTAAACGCAAACGAAAAACAGGATGGCCCGGAAGGGTCTGTTTGTGTATGCCGAATTAGATTATCGCATTCATTTTGAAGCCGTTCCGGGATGATATGGTGTGCTTTTTCGGTATATGTCGGGTCTTCATTTTGTGTGTGTAATCTGCTTTCGGTACGAAGCAGATTTTTTTGTGCCGTCAAAATGGCGGAGGTGTTGAACATGGCACAGATACAGGTAACAGGCCTGACATTTTCTTATGACGGAAGTGCGGACGAAGTTCTTAAAGATGTGACCTTCGGTATAGATACAGACTGGAAGCTGGGGCTGATCGGCAGAAACGGGAAGGGAAAGACGACTCTCCTGAACCTGTTCATGGGCAGGTACGAATACCGGGGCAGCATAAAGACCGCAGCCTGCTTTGATTATTTTCCCTATCAGGTGTCGGATTCAGACCTGACAAAAACCGCAGCCGATCTCCTGGAGAGGTGGAAACCCGGGATCGAGCTGTGGCAGGTGCTGATCCAGATGAATGAGCTTAAGATGGATCCGGAGTGCCTTTACAGGCCTTTTGAAACGCTGAGCTACGGGGAACGCACCAGGGTGATGCTGGCCGTGCTTTTTGCGGCGGAGAATGAGTTCCTTTTGATCGATGAGCCTACAAACCATCTGGATACAAAGGCACGGGACGCGGTAAAAGCGTACCTTGCCACTAAAAAGGGGTTCATCCTGGTCTCTCATGACAGGGATCTGCTTGATGGTGTATGCGATCACATGCTGATACTGAACAGATCCTCGGTTGAGGTGCAGGCCGGCAATTTTTCAACCTGGTGGGAGAACAAGGAAAAGAAAGACGCCTTTGTGCAAGCGGAAAATGAGAAGCATCTCAAAGAGATCGGCAAACTGAAGGCCGCCGCTGACAGAAGCAGCCGCTGGGCAGAGAAGAATGAAAACTCCAAAATAGGTTTCGACCCGGTAAAAGAGCATGACAGGAGCATTGCGACAAGATCTTTCATTGGCGCAAAAACCAAGAAGATGCAGGCGCGGGTCAGATCCTACGAGCAGCGTATAGACCGTGAGATCGCTGAAAAAGAAGGCCTTCTGCAGGATATCGAACAGGTACCTGATCTGAAGATCGAGCCGCTCAGATTCCATAAGGAAGTGCTGGTCAACGCATACGATCTGTCGTTAAGATACGAAGGCTCGGAGAGGGAATTATTTTCAGGACTCCGGTTCCAGGTGAAACGTGGCGACAGGGTTGTTCTTTCCGGGGAAAACGGATGCGGGAAATCCAGCATTCTGAAAGCGATCCTGCAGAAGATGAATACCCGTGAAAAGCAGACGGATTCGAACTTACTGGTATCCGGGGTCCTGGACGTAGCCTCGGGGATGACCGTATCTTATGTCAGTCAGGATACGTCATTTCTTTCCGGTTCTTTGCGGAAGTACTGCGAGGCCAACGGCCTTAACGAAAGCCTTTTTCTTGCGGTACTCAGACAGCTGGACCTGGGACGGGAACAATTCGTGAAGGACATGGAGGAATTTTCTGAAGGACAGAAGAAGAAAGTCCTGCTGGCTGCCAGCCTTATTACGCCGGCGCATCTGTATATATGGGATGAACCGCTGAATTTCATCGATGTGTTCTCCCGGATGCAGATAGAAAAACTGATCCTGCAGTACCAGCCCACCATGCTGCTGGTGGAACATGACATAAGATTTCAGGAAAAAGTGGCTACGAAAGGGGTCAGACCCCATTACGGGAATGTTACAGGCGTAAACATTTCGTAAGGGGGGTCTGACCCCTTTCGTAAATGTCAACTTCGTTGTAAAATTATGTTGTTGAGGAATGCCGGATAATAAACATATGGCAGAAACTGATCGTTTGTTTTCCGGTGCAAAAGATGCAGCGGGGTGGAGGTACAGAGATGGACCGGCAGCAGGTCTTTCAATACATAAAAAAGAAATATAAGATACTTCCGGAATATCCCTGGAGAAAAGACAGAGAAAGCGCGGTTTTCCGCCACGATGACAACCGCAGATGGTTCGTGTTGGCGATGACCGTTCAGGGGGATAAGGTCGGCCGGCCCGGCAGGGACTTTGTGGATGTGATCAACCTGAAGGTGGACGACCTGTTCTTCCGGGATCAGATCATTCAGGAAGAGGGGATCATGCCTGCCTGGCACATGAACAAAATGCACTGGATCTCTGTCCGGCTGGACGGTACTGTGCCGGAGGAAAGGGTCTTTGAGCTGATAGACATGAGCTTTATGGCGACGGCATCGGCAAAGAAAAAGGAGAAGATCCGGCCGCCGAAGGAATGGATCATTCCGGCAAATCCGAAATACTTTGACATTGTGCATGCCTTTGACAAGACGGATGTGATAGGCTGGAAACAGGGGGCCGGGATCAAAAAGGGCGATACGGTATTCATGTATGTCGGGGCGCCGGTTTCTGCTGTACTGTATAAATGCAAAGTGATCGAGAC
>CACZSG010000287.1 GCA_902783665.1 uncultured Lachnospiraceae bacterium
ACACACCCCGGATCGTCCGCCAGCACCAGGCAGGCGGCGGCTCCCAGCGCGCTCAGCCTGTCGTAGCCCCTGCCCGACAGCTTTGCGCCGAGCCAGATGACAAACATGACCGCAGCCCTCCTGGAGGAGATGCTCCAGCCGGTCATCTGCAGATAGGCAAGAAGTGTTCCCAGAGAGAGCAGTGCTGCCGGAAACTTGTGCATGTTTCTCTTTCTGAGTATGGTAAACAGGCACATGCCGACCAGGGAAATGTGGAGCCCGGATACCGACAGCAGATGGGCCAGCGCATTCTCCTCGTAAAGCCTCCGGTACTCCCCGTCCATCAGGGAACGCTCCCCCAGCGTTACGGCGGCAAGGAAAGAAGCATGCCGTTTCCCGTAGAGGAACTGGTAGGCAAAACAGAGGCGTCTCTTCACCCTGCAGATCAGATGAAGCAGACAGTTTCCGGCCCGCACATGGCGCAGGACTTTGGGACGGTCCAGCGCAAAGGCGGTCCCGGCCGATCGGTTCCATGCGGCCTCGTCAAACTGGCCGGGGTTCCCCGCACGCAAAAAAGATCTGCTTTGCCCGCGGACGAGCAGCAGATCTCCTGGTTCCGGACCCTCAGTGTCCAGATAGAAACTTATATTGTAAGTGACTTCCGGCTGTTCCTGCTTCAGGACCTTCTCCGTCAGAAGAAAGTCCCCGGCAGATTCTTCAGCTTTGCAGCCGGATGTGTACAGCCTGTCGGTCAGGTCGGCAACGTCTCCGAGAAGGACCCGTATCCCGTTGTCCGTGAAAGAGATCTGCCGTACCCTTCCCGCGGCCAGGACTGTTTCTCCGTCCTGATGCAGGTATTTTTCAGGGAGCCATGCAGTCTCATCTTTTCTGCCCGTGAATGCGGCCAGAAGACAGAGCAGAACCATACACAGTCCGGCCAGAAATGCCGGACGTCTGAGCATAGGCCAACTCTCCGTGCAGGAACCGGGCTGAATACAGCCGCCTCGGTCCTACATTTCCGATCCGTCTGCCTGCGGCGCGAGGGAAGGATCCACACCGATGGGCGGTGTCTGATACTCCGCGGCGGAATTGGTGTTTTCGATCAGCGGCAGGTTCATCCAGAACGGATCTTTGATGGAGACCTCTCCGCCGAACAGCGCGGAGGAATCTCCGTTAATGGTAAAGCTTACGGACTGAATATCATCACATGTCTCGCAGAGCGAATTTACAATGGCATACAGATTCACCACCGGGTCCGATGACGTATCGGCGGAAACCTGCGCCGCCGCAGCGTTCAGGTCGACCAGGCATTTTCCCTCCCCGACCGAGATGCTGTTCACCTTCATTTCAGCCGTAAAAACGGGAAGCATTCCATCTTCCTGGGGGCCTTTGACCAGCTGTTCCAGGACCACGTTCTCCAGCACCATGTTGCTGGAATATTTCAGCGATCTTTTCTCCAGCTTCAGTTTTCCGTCTTCATTCGGAAAATAAAGGGAGATGGTGGCAAACTGGTAGGAATTGATGCCGCCTTCGCCCGCGTCTATAAAGGACTCGCCGTCCATGGGCGGGATGGCAGTGCCGTTTTCATCCAGAAGCTGCTCACCGTCCACCGTTATCATGATCTTCTGAACGCCGGGGACCTGTGAAAAAGTCTTGATCACGGCCGCCCTCAGCAGTATCTCCGAGATGTTGTCCAGATCATAATATTCCTGCGAGAAATCGATGCGGAGCGCGTCGATGCCGCGCTGATACCCCTGCAGTTTCACGCCTTTTTTCAGCGGGCTCGGGTAAAGCCCTTCGTTGTCGGAAAGCCTTTCGATCAGTTCGTCCATCAGTTCTTCGAAGGTATCCGCGACAGGCGTATAGCTGACAGCCTGCAGGCGGGTCCCGTTCGAATCCACATAGTAGACCTGATACCCGGCTGGTTCCTCCAGATCCGTTTCTCTGCCGCAGCCTGTCAGAAGCGCCAGCATGCAGAGCAGGATACATATTCCGGTCTTAAATTTCAATCTGTTCCTCCCAAAGCAGAGACAAAGAAGCCTCTTTTCCTGTGCCGCGGCATTGTACGCGCGGCCGGCGCGGAAGCTTCCTGTCATACATATTTCAGCGGGATCCGGACGGTAAACGTAGTGCCCTCTCCCTCTTTGCTGTAGACCTTGATGGCACCGTGGTGCATCAGGACCGCGCTTCTTGTGATGGCCAGGCCCAGTCCCGTGCCTCCGATCTCCCTGGAATGGGATTTATCGGCGCGGTAGAAACGTTCAAAGATGTGTTCCTGGTCCTCTTCGCTGATCCCGATGCCGGTATCCTCCACTTTTACATAGAAATACCGGTTGTCAACACTGAGGGAAATATGCACCCAGCCGCCGTCCCGGTTGTATTTGACGCCGTTCTCGATCAGGTTCGACAGCGCCAGCGTCATCTTTGTCTCATCAACTTCCGCCAGTACCGGCTTGAAGCTTTCCAGGACAAGGTCCACTTCCTTTGCGGCCGCGATGGGCTTCAGGCGTTTGATGATCTTTTCGATCAGCTGGTTGATGTTGATCTCCTGGATATTGATATCGGAGGATTTTCTGTCCATCTTGACCAGCGAGAGCAGGTCGGAGATGATCTTGTTCTCTCTGTCGATCTCCTCCGCGATATCACCCAGGAACTCCCGGTACAGCTCTGCCGGCACTTCCTGCTGCGCAAGAAGGGAATCGGCCAGCACCTTCATGGAGGTGATGGGCGTCTTCAGTTCGTGGGAGACGTTGGAAACAAATTCCTGACGGGAATCCTCCTGCAGCTTCATGCGCTGAAGCATCCGGTTGTAGGCTTCCGCCAGAAGCTGTGTCTCCGTGTAGTCCGGAATGGAGATCTCCTGTTCGCTGACTTCGACACCGCCCCGGATCCCCTCCAGAGACTTGGTGATCTTCGCAAAGGGCCGGATCAGCACGCGGGAGAAATAGAACGCGATGGCGATGATGGCCAGCGTCAGCACCACCTGCAGGATCCACACCGTACGGCCCAGGGCCGCTCTTCCGGCACTTACGTCATCCGTAGGCACGCTGATGATCATCACGCCCTGTACCGTGTGCTCCTCGGGACTTCCGATGGGGATCGTCAGTTCCAGGAAATTGTAGTCCTTGTCATAGTGGTAGTTGCCGGAGGTTCCTTCCCCCAGATAGCATCTCAAGACCTCCTCCGAAATAATGACTTTGTCTTCGTCTATTTCGTAGGTGTCCCGGATGATGCTGAAATGGCTGTCAACAATTAAAACCCGTCCGTTATACTGGCCTGCGAACTGAACCAGTTCGGCCTCAACCACTGCGGACGGGTTGCCGGATGTGTAGCCGGTCTCCAGGACCTGCTCCACGATCTGTCTGCACTGCGACTGGATCATCTGGTTCTTTTGGACGATGGCCTGTTTCTCGTAATTTTCCAGAATGACGTATTTCATCAGGAAAATAGGCATCAGACCGACCAGCAGGATCACCAGAAAGATCCTGGCCTGCAGACTTCGGAAATATTGGATCGCTTTATTCTTAATATCTAAAATAATAACCTACTCCCCACTTTGTATGCACATAACGCGGTTCACTGGGATTCGCCTCGATCTTCTCTCTGAGCCTTCTGATATGGACATCCACGGTGCGGACATCCCCGGGGTATTCATAGCCCCAGACAATGTTCAGCAGATTTTCCCGGCTGTATACCTTGTTCGGATTGAAAACAAGCAGCTCCAGAAGGTCGAATTCCTTCGCGGTCAGATTGACTTCCCGGCCGGAAATGCTGACTCTTCTGCCCTCGCAGTCGAGCACCAGTTCGCCGACTTCAACGATCCTGCCCTTCTGTTCCGGTTCCGCCTTCACGGCAGTTCTGCGCATGATGGCCTTCAGCCTTGCCTTCACTTCCAGTATGTTAAACGGCTTTGTAATATAGTCGTCCGCGCCGTATTCAAGCCCGAGGATCTTGTCCATATCCTCGCCCTTGGCTGTCAGCATGACAATGGGGACATCCGAAAACTCCCTGATCTGCTGGCATACCTGCAGACCGTCAAGCTTTGGCAGCATAAGATCCAGAAGAATAATGTCATAGGAATTCTCCCTTGCCATCGCAAGAGCTTCTTCCCCGTCATAGGCGCAGTCCACTTCCATGTCGTCCTGCTCCAGACTGAACCGGATCCCTTTTACGATCAGCTTCTCATCGTCGACTACCAGTACTTTTTTTGCCATGTAAACTCTCCTTTATTATGATACCATGATCAAATCGGCAATGGCCGTATAAGTCGCTTCCTTAATTCCCGGCACCTTGCAGAGATCCTCCGCGCGGGAAAATGGCCCGTGCTCCTCTCTGTATGCCAGGATTGCCTCCGCCTTTACCCTGCCGATCCCGGGAAGCGTCATCAGCTCCTCCCGTCCGGCCCGGTTCAGGTCGATCTTACCGCTGCCTCCTGAACGCGCCTCTGTATACTGAATGATCCCCGGATCCGTTCCGGCTGTCTCCTCACGGGAGGGGACACGTATCTTTTCCCCGTCCGTGACCGGCTGCGCCAGATTCAGGCACTCCCTGTCCGCCGCGGCCGTCATGCCGCCGGCCATCTCCAGGACTTCGCACACGCGCATTCCTTCTCTGATCTCATAAACTCCGGGAACCGCGACACATCCGCACACGTGCACCCAGCCGGTTTTTTCCGTTTCTCCGGAAAAACCGCCGGTCTGTCCGGAACTTTCGCTGCTCTTTCCTGCAAAAGTGTCCGCCGCGCGGCCGGAATCTTTTTTTTCGTCGTTCCCGGCTTCCGCCGCAAACTGCCAGTCACTGCTGTCCGCATCGGACTTTTCCTGCATTGCACAGCCTGTAAGGATTGCTGCGGCAAGCTGCACCCAAAGCAAGAAGACAGGAATAATAGAATGCCTGCCTCCTTCAAAATCTCTATGATTCATTACACATGATGCATACAGTTTCCCCGTGCAGCAATTTATTGTAACAAATATTTAAAAAAATTGCAATGGTTATTCTGCCGAAAGTACCCTCTCGAGGATGTCAGCCATCCGATCGATGTCCTGCTCCGTAATGACTAGAGGCGGTACCAGACGGATCACATCCGAGCCGGCAGACAGCACCACAAGCCCTTCTTTCAGGCAGGCGGAGACGACTCCTCCTACCGGGCGGCCGGTTACCACCAGGCCCTGCATCAGGCCCATTCCTCTCCTGGCCGTCAGACAGTCCAGGGAAGAGACCAGGCGGTCCAGGGTCTTTTCCAGATAAGGCGTGATCTTCTGCACATGCTCCACGATCTTCAGTTCTTCGAACTGGTCGAATACCGCGCTGACAGCCGCGCAGGCCAGGGGGTTTCCACCGTAGGTGGTTCCGTGGTCTCCCGGCACCAGAGAGGCTTCGGCCACTTTTTTGTTCAGCACGAAGGCGCCCACCGGAATTCCGCAGCCAAGTGCTTTTGCCGTGGTCATGATATCCGGCATGGTCCCGTACTGCTGCCAGGCGTACATGCTTCCGCATCTGCCCATGCCGCACTGGATCTCGTCCAGGATCAGAAGGATGTCCTTTTCCTCACAGATAGCCTTGACCCCTTTCAGGAACTCCGGATCTGCCGGATAGATGCCACCTTCTCCCTGCACGGTCTCCAGAATGATGGCGCAGGTCTTTTCGTTTACCTGAGCCTTTACGCTTTCAAGGTCGTTAAAATCGGCAAAGCGCACGCCGCCCATCAGCGGGCGGAAGGGATCCTGGTAATGGCTGTTGCCGGTGACAGAAAGAGCGCCCACACTGCGTCCGTGGAAGGACTGGTTCATGGCGATGATCTCGTGGTCTGCTCCGCCGTCTTTCAGCCAGGCATATTTTCTGGCTGTCTTGATGGCGCCCTCGATGGCCTCGGTACCGCTGTTCGTAAAGAACACCTTGTCCATCCCGCTGGCCGCGATCACCTTTGCCGCAGCCTCGGCAAGCGGTCTGTGGTAGAAGAGATTGGAGGTATGAATCAGTTTGTCTGTCTGTTCCTTTATGGCATCCTTGACGTACTGATTCCCGTACCCCAGGGCGAACACCGCGATGCCCGCGCCGAAATCAAGGTACTCTTTCCCGTCCGTATCCGTGAGCGTAACGCCGTCTCCCTTTTCAAATACCACCGGGAACCGGTTATAGGTATGCAGAACATTCTGTTCCGTCAGTGAAATGATCTCCTGTGTATTCATGAGTGTGTTCATGATGCTCCTTTCGCAGCAAAGCCCTCAGGTCAGATGGAATAATACTTTTCTTCGGCTTCCCCGATGATGGCGGTCCCGACGCCGCGGTCCGTAAAGAACTCCAGCAGAAGGCTGTGAGCGATCCGGCCGTCCAGAATATGCACTCTCGATACGCCGGATTCGATGGCGTCGATACAGTTCTGAAGCTTCGGCAGCATGCCGCCCCCGGCATAGCCGTCCGCGATGAACTGTTTTGCTTCCGGCACCGTCATCTCGCTGATCAGCGTGGAAGGATCGGAAGGATCGCGGTACACGCCTTCGATATCGCTGAGGAATACCAGCTTCGAGGCTTTGACCGCAGTCGCGATGGCGCATGCCGCGTCATCCGCGTTGATGTTGAAGGAATGATATTCGCTGTCCGAACCTACCGGGCAGATCACGGGAATAAAATCATTTTCAAGAAGGGTGTCAAGCAAAGTGGTGTTGACCTCCGTCACCTCGCCCACAAATCCGATGTCTTTGCCGTCTGCCAGTTTCTTTTTGACACGCAGCACCGTGCCGTCTTTTCCGCTGATTCCGACAGCCTTCAGGCCGGTCTTCTCCATCATGGAGACCAGTCCTTTGTTCACACGGTTCAGCACCATCTCCGCAACGTTCATGGTCTCCTTGTCCGTCACACGAAGGCCGTTTACAAACTCGGTCTCCAGGCCGACGCGGTTCACCCAGCGGGTGATCTCTTTTCCGCCCCCGTGAACAATGATCGGTTTAAAACCGACCAGCTTTAAAAGGGCGACGTCACGGATCACGCTCTTTTTCAGTTCGTGGTCCACCATGGCACTTCCACCGTACTTCACGATCATCTTGCTGCCCTGGAACCTTCTGATGTAAGGCAGAGCTTCTATCAGGACATTTGCTTTCTCCAGCAGCTGCTCCATTGACTGTTCCATCTTCTATGTACTCCTTTTCATGGAATGAAAACCAAATGGATCCGTATGTAAGAACTACGATCCGTTTCTGATCTGGTTGCGATCCTGCCTGTCAGGCCCCGTGTCAGGACCTGTAATCCGCGTTGATGCTGACATATTCATGGGTGAGATCACAGCCCCAGGCGGTGGCCTCTTCCGTACCCATCTTCAGGTCGGCCGTGGCCGTAACGGCGCTCTCGGAAAGGATCTTCGTCGCCTCTTCCTCACTGTAGTCCGTGGCTACGCCGTTCTCGATGATCTTGATGGTTCCTGCCTCGCTTGAAAAATACAGATCCACCTTTTCGGGATCGAATATGGCCCCTGAATACCCCATGGCGCAGAGGATCCTGCCCCAGTTCGCGTCGTGCCCGTAGATGGCGGCTTTCGTCAGGCTGGAGGATACAACGGATTTTGCGAGCGTCACCGCCTGTTCCTTCGTGCTGCACCCTGTCATTTTCACTTCAAACATGGCTGTCGCGCCTTCGCCGTCCGCTGCCATCTGCTTTGCCAGAGACGTATTCACCTGGTGCAGCGCCTCGGCAAACGCGAGATAATCAGGGCCTTCTTCCGTTACCGGAACATTGCCGGCCTCGCCGTTGGCAAGAACCAGGCAGGTGTCGTTGGTGGAGGTATCTCCGTCCACCGATACCATATTGTAGGATTCCTTCACGGAGGCACTGAGGGCTTTCTGAAGAAGTTCTTTCGAGATGGCCGCGTCGGTTGTGATAAAGCTGAGCATGGTGCACATGTTGGGATGGATCATGCCGGAGCCCTTGCACATGCCCGCAACGGTCACCGTCTTTCCGGACAGATTCAGCGAAACGGCAGCCTCTTTTTTTCTGGTATCCGTGGTCATGATCGCCTCTGCAGCCAGTACGGCAGCTTCCCGCGTTCCGGCCAGACCTTCCTTCAGAATACCGATCCCGGCTTCGATCTTATCGATGGGAATCTGTTTTCCGATCACACCGGTGGAAGCGACAAGCACCTGCTGCTCAGAGTCCAGAGTGAAAGCATCCGCGCATTTTGCTGCCGTTCTGCGGCAGTATTCAAGCCCTTCCGCGCCGGTACAGGCATTAGCCACCCCGCTGTTCACCACAACTGCATGGACCTTTTTCCCGCTGTCCACAATTTCCCGGTCCCATTTTACCGGTGCGGCCTTCACCAGATTTGTGGTAAAGGTGCCCGCGACCTCACAGGGGGCCGTGCTGTAGATCATCGCCATATCCTTGCCGCTTTTCTTAATGCCGCATACAGCTCCGTTTGCAGAAAAACCCTTCGGGGCCGTTACGCCGCCGTCGATCACCTTGATCCCGTCCATCATTCATCCTCCGTTCCGTACTTTCGTCTTTATACACATCTTCCCGGTCCGACACCAAAAACCCGCTTTACGGAAACAGCGGCGGCATCAGAAGGCCTTCCGTCTCCGGCAGCCCGAACAGCAGGTTCATGTTCTGAACAGCCTGTCCCGCGGCTCCCTTGACCAGGTTATCCATCGCGCCCATCAGGATGACGCGGCCGGTCCGTTCGTCCAGTTTCACATTCACATCCACATAGTTGCTGCCTTCCACCCAGCGGGTCTGCGGGCATAAGCCCTTATCCAGAACACGTACAAAAGGCTCGTCGGCATAAGCTTTGTTCAGGATCTCGCGCATCTCGTCCTCGGTCACGTTTTTCTTCACGCAGGCATAGGCCGTGATCAGGATCCCGCGGTTCATGGGAACCAGGTGCGGAGTAAAGTTCAGCATCAGCGGTCTTCCCGCCGCGTAGCCCAGCTGCTCTTCGATCTCCGGGGTGTGACGGTGCGTCGCCACGCCGTAGGCTTTGATATTCTCATTTACTTCGCAGAACAGATTGTCCACCTTTGCGCCTCGTCCCGCGCCTGATGTGCCCGATTTCGCATCTATAATGATGGAATCCGGATCCAGCACCCCTGCTTCCAGAAGAGGCGCGATCGTCAGAATGCTGCAGGTGGGATAGCAGCCGGGGTTCGCGACCACCCTTGCCTTCGCGATTTTGTCACGGTTCCTCTCGCAGAGTCCGTACACCGCTTCCCCGAGGAACTGTTTCGCTTTATGTTCAATCCCGTACCACTTTTCATATACGGAAGCATCCTTGATCCGGAAATCGGCGCTGAGGTCCACCACCTTCGCTTTAGAAAGGATCTCCTCCGAGAGAACGGAAGCGCAGTACCCCTGCGGCGTGGCCGTGAAGATTACATCCGCCTCATCCGCCAGTGCCTCCAGATTGTCATCCAGACAATCGCTGGTGACGATCTGGAACATATTCTGATAAACAGAGGCAAAAAGCTTTCCCGTATAGCTCCTGGAGCCGTACCACACGATGTCAGCCTCCGGATGTCCGAGCAGCAGCCTGACAAGCTCCGCGCCGGCGTATCCCGTTGCCCCGATAATTCCTGCTTTTATCATGGAAATTTCTCCTTCTCATGCTTCTTATATTAACCGGTGCATCACCGGTCTTTCCGGCTGAAGTGTATCATTATTCAGCATCTGACCCCCATAATACAACCTGAAGCCACAGAAGTAAAGGATTTTTTGCGTGATATTTATGCATAAATAATGTATATTTATAAATCTGTCGTTGTCACTTTTGCCAAAATTGTATTTTCCGCTTGCATATTTATGAACCAGGGGTTATAGTTATCCTGCTTCCGCAAGAAGCGGCTGACAAAGCATACCGATTATCAGGAACATCTCATATTTCAGGAGGTATATAGTAATGAAAGAAAAAGTTGTACTTGCTTATTCCGGCGGACTGGACACCACTGCCATTATTCCGTGGCTGAAAGAAAACTTTGACTATGAAGTCATCTGCTGCTGCGTCAACTGCGGACAGGGCAGCGAACTGGACGGTCTGGAAGAAAGAGCAAAACTTTCCGGCGCCTCCAAATTATATATAGAAGATATCATCGACGAATTCTGCGATGAATATATTATGCCCTGCGTACAGGCCGGTTCCGTTTACGAGCACAAATATCTGCTCGGCACTTCCATGGCCCGTCCCGTCATCGCCAAGAAGCTGGTTGAGATTGCCCGCAAAGAAGGCGCAACTGCCATCTGCCACGGCGCAACAGGAAAAGGAAACGACCAGATCCGCTTCGAACTTGGCATCAAGGCCCTGGCTCCGGACCTGAAGATCATCGCTCCGTGGCGTATGACCGATGTATGGACCATGCAGTCCCGCGAGGACGAGATCGAGTACTGCCGTCAGCACGGAATTGATCTTCCGTTCTCCGCAGACAGCAGCTACAGCCGCGACCGCAACCTCTGGCATATCAGCCATGAAGGTCTTGAGCTTGAAGATCCCGCCTGCGAGCCGAACTACGACCATCTTCTGGTCCTCGGCACCACTCCGGAAAAGGCTCCGGACGAGGCCGAATATGTGACCATGACCTTTGAAGCCGGCGTACCGAAGACCCTGAACGGAAAAGCAATGAAGGTGTCCGAGATCATCACAGAGCTGAACGCCCTGGGCGGAAAGCACGGCATCGGTATTGTGGATATCGTGGAGAACCGTGTGGTAGGCATGAAGTCCCGCGGCGTTTACGAGACCCCCGGAGGAACCATCCTGATGGAGGCACATCAGCAGCTGGAAGAGCTTGTTCTGGACCGCGAGACCATGGAGACCAAGAAGAAGCTCGGCAGCCAGTTCGCACAGGTGGTCTACGAAGGAAAGTGGTTCACACCGCTGCGTGAGGCCATCCAGGCATTTGTCACTTCCACACAGCAGTATGTGACCGGCGAAGTGAAGTTCAAGCTTTACAAGGGCAACATTATCAAGGCCGGAACCACCTCTCCGTACAGCCTCTACAGTGAGTCTCTGGCAAGCTTTACAACCGGCGATCTGTATGACCATCATGACGCCAGCGGTTTCATCACACTGTTCGGACTGCCGCTGAAGGTGCGCGCGCTGAAGATGGCAGAGGCCGCTAAGCAGTGACCGGCTGCGAGGTTCCGAAACCTATACTTCTTCTACTTCTTCGAACAAATGTGAATTAATTCATTCTGGGACGACAGAAGACCCGGCCGGCAATTCATCATTCATGCATAGAATCTGGCAGATACAGACAGACAAATATAAACAGCCATTATGTACATGGATACGTTTCCATAAAGGTGTACTATCATATAAAGGGTGATAGTTCAGCTTTGGGCCAACATATCATTTACATAATGGCTGTTTTGGTAATGGCGGCTTACGCCGGCTGCTGTCTTTTCGACTTTGAAATCAGGCGGCAG
>CACZSG010000288.1 GCA_902783665.1 uncultured Lachnospiraceae bacterium
GGGCCGTCCGCAAGCACCAGGGACGGAATGCCGTATTCCGGGAAGGCGACGGTCTGTCCGGCAGCGCCGGGCACCGAACTGGCCGCATTTCCGATCACTTCGCGGGAAGCCGCGCTGCGAGCGCCTACCACCAGGCAGGCCTTCTCCTGGTCCGACATGCGGGCAGCAATCTTTTTCACTTCTTTTTTCAGGACTTCAGACCCTCTCTCCCCGCCGGGAGCTCCTCCCAGGTGTCCGGCCAGACCTTCGCAGGCCCTGGAAATGTCGATCTCCTTCACATAGGGCTGTACGGCAGATACAGATGTGCAGTCTTCTTCGAAGGGCTCGGGCACGATCTCCTTCAGGGCATCCAGCTGCTGGCAGATGTTGGAAAGCTGCTCCGCCACGGTTTCCTGCTTCAGAACAAGACGGCCGATCCTGCTGCACTTTTCAGCGTTTTCCCCGATCAGAATCTCATAGGTTCCCTTCTGCAGGATGTACGCCGCCTGGCCCTCGTCGTAAACCGCAAGGCTGTAAAGCGGGAATGAGACCTCCAACAGCTGTGTCTCCTCCGGTTCCAACAGCGTGGTCTTCGCGAAGGAGATGAGGCGCTTCCGCTCTACCGGAAGCCTTCCGGAGGAACAGGACGCATAAAGCTGCACCACATGTTTTCCGGGCGCAAAGCCTGTGTTCTTGATCCACAGACGGCAGAGAATACTGGCGCTCTGTCCCATCTCGGCCTCCTGCACGGTGCCGAACAGCTTCCTGGTCTCGTCTGAATACATAGTGCCCCGGCGGGAGCCAGGCGTGCCGTCATACACCAGTGCGTATTCGATGCCGCCCAGGCTTTTTGCCGCGCACAACTCCAGATCTGCCGCCTCCACGGAAAATTCCGTGTAGGAAAGGCCATAGCCGAAGGGATAGCGGACGGGAACGCGGAAGGTATCGAAATAGCGGTAGCCCACGTAGATGCCGTCCGTGTAGTATTCATCAGCCAGATTTCCGTTCCTGCTGCCGAAATCAGCGGAAGAAGGATAGTCCGAATAATGGTATGCCCAGGTGTCCGTCAGGCAGCCGGAGGGATTCTCCCTGCCGGTCAGCACGTCCGCCGCGGCATTGCCGCCCTCACTGCCCGCCTGGGACATCAGCAGCACGGCAGAGACAGGAATCTCATCCAGGAAGGACAGGTCCATCACTCCGCCCACATTCAGCAGAATGATGAGAGGAAGATCAAAAGAAGCAAGCGTGCGAAGCTGCTCTTCCTCCAGATCGCTCAGATAATAGTCGCCTTTCTCTTCCTTCCGGTCCGCAGCCTCTCCCGAAATGCGGGAGATCACATAGACCACGCAAGAAGCATCCCCCAGGTCGTCCCTTGCAATGGGAATTTCCGGCCATTCGACCGCCAGGGAAGCATGCGCCTTGTACAGCCGGTCCGCATCCCTCTCGGGGCCCGCCGCCTCATAGATAGCCTGTTCCCAGCGCTTTACGGCTTCCTGGTATTCATTATCGAACCGGTCCAGCCAGCCTTCGCTGGTGATGCGAAAGCCTGCGTTCACCAGGCCATCGTAAACGCTGACAATGTCCCTGGCATTCACATCGCCGCTGCCGGTGCCGCCTTTCACGGTATGTCTGGCCCCGTTTCCGAACAGCGCAAGGGAAGTGCCGGCAGGCAGGGGCAGTACGCCCTTGTTCTCCAGCAGCACCATGCCCTCTGCGGCGGCTCTTCTGGCGAGCGCGCGGGCGGCAGCCTCGTGTTTTGTCATCTCAGTTGTCGTCTGTCCGGGGTAAAATGTGCTCATCCCTGTACCTCCTGTTCCGGCGCCGTGTTGAAACGTACACCGTTTTTCTTCAGCAAGCTTACTTAATTTTATTCTATCCGGCAGGTCCTCTGCAATTATCTTTTCTGAAATATTTTATGAATTATTCTTCATCATCATTAAAAAGCAAGGGCAGAAAGCCCTGTTTCTGCCCTCCGTAATAATTCCGGTAATTCCAGTAATTCCAGTATTTCCAGTATTTCCAGTATTTCCAAAATAAACGATCTTAGTTACCGAATGCCGGTTGTTACAGCGTCTCCATCACTTCCGCGAACTGCTTCTGATACTCCGCTTCCTCCGCGGCCACGGTCCCTTTGTCCCA
>CACZSG010000289.1 GCA_902783665.1 uncultured Lachnospiraceae bacterium
GCGGTCAGATCCAACTCATCCATATCGACCTGAACGCTGATATGATGCTTTGCTCCGGAGAGTTTGGACAAAAGACATACCGTCTCCACATGCACCGTTCCAGGGAACATATCGACAGCACAAACTCGTTCTACCTGATATCCGCCCTGCTGCAGCAGCATAAGATCTCTTGCAAGACTTGTCGGCTTGCATGAAATATATACGATACGGGATGCCCCATACTGCATGATCTTCTCAAGGGCTTTCTGATGTACGCCGTCACGGGGCGGATCCAGAACGATCAGATCCGGTGCCATCTGAAGAGAATCCAGAACTTTCAATACATCACCGGCAATGAATTCACAGTTGGTCAGGTTGTTGATGCCGGCATTGACCCGCGCGGCTTCCACTGCTTCCTCAACAATTTCAACACCGGTCACGTGGTCTGCCACTGGCGCCAGAATCTGGGCTATCGTGCCTGTTCCGCTGTAAAGATCAAAAATATTCTTTCCTTTTGTATCCCCAATATATTCTCTGGCCGTCTGGTAAAGAACTTCTGCTCCAAGAGAATTGGTCTGGAAGAAGCTGAACGGTGAAATACGGAAACGCAGACCAAGCAGTTCCTCATAAAACCAGTCATGCCCGTAAAGGAGATCCGTGCGGTCACTCTGAATCACATCCGCAGGGCTGTCATTGACTGTATGCAGGATTCCGGTCAGTTTTCCTTTCAGGTCCAGAGAAAGAAGTGTTTCTTTCCATATGTTCAGATCCGGATCTCCCTGTGAACTTGTTACAAGAGCAGTCAGTATCTCTCCCGTCTTTTTTGCCTTGCGGACAAGCAGGTGCCTGAAATAACCTTCATGGGAAAGTTTGTGGAAGAATGGAAGGCCTGTCTTAACCGCATAATCAAGTGTGGCTGTCAGGATCTTTCTGAAGTCTTCGTCTACGATACAGCATCCGTCAGTGCTGACAATATCATAAAAACTGCCTTTCTTATGCATGCCAAGTGTCAGTGGACCATCCTTGAACGCATCCCCGAAAGAGAATTCCATCTTATTCCGATAGCCGAACTGTTCAGGACTTCCCTTAATTCCTTCAAACGGAAGCCCGGGACAGACCGGCTCAAGCAGCCGCCGGATCTGGTCCTCTTTCATTTTCAGCTGTTCCGTATAAGGAAGATTCTGATAGGTACAGCCTCCGCATTCTTCGAAATGAGGGCATGGACTCTCGCACTCCATCTTCGATTTTTCCAGGACCTCTAATACACGGCCTTCACACTTTCCTTTTCTTGCCTTTGTGATCTGGAAACTGATCTTCTGGCCGGGGACCGTATTCTTTACGATCACTTTTGTATCTTCCACATGCAGAATCCCTTTTCCCGGAAAATCGACATATTCTACTACTCCCTGATATTCCTGTCCCTTTTTCACCCGTTGTTTTCTCCCTGAAATAATGAATATAATAACCACGGAAAGCCGCCGCAGTGCTCTGCGGCGGCTTTCATGCTTTCATGAACTGACAGAACAAATGGTTTATCAACCTTCTGCCTTTTTTCCCTCTTCGTTCTCTTCCGCTTCTGAAGATGTCTCGGATTCTTCCTCTGCCGGAGCTTCTTCACAGACCTCTTCTTCTGCTTCTTCACAGTTATCCTGTTCCGCAGCTTCCGTGTCTTCTGCTTCCTCTTCGGAATCTTCATCTTCTTCTTCGGTCTCTTCTGCTTCTTCAGCATCTTTGTCCGGGAAATCGTCATCCTCAAAGAAGTCTTCGAAGTCATCATCAAAGTCTTCTTCCAGATCCTCAAGATAATCCGGTTTCAGGAAACGGTAGATCGCATAGGCAATGCCGCAGACAGCTGCCACCGCTCCAACGACTGCCAGAATACATACAAGCGTATTCCTTTTTTTCTCAGTCTCTCTTTTCTGCAGTGCATCAAGAATATCTTCCAGTTTAAACATGTTCTCTGCATCCTTTCCCAAAATTTCTTCAAGTATAACACAGTCCCGGGTAAAGCGCCACCATTTTTACAGTTTTTCAAGCTTTGCGAAGGCGGCAAACATTTTCTTGATGCCGTATTTTTCAAAGTCAACGGTGACCTCATAATCCCGTCCGCCCTGTACGATGGAAACGACCTGTCCGACTCCAAATTTCACGTGTCTTACGGTATCCCCTTCTTCATATTGCGGTTTCTGGCCCTGTTTTACCTGGAACTGCTTGGGAACCAGAACTTTTTCCCGGAAAGCTTCTCTTTCCTTTCTGAAAGATTCACTCTGTGCCGTCATACGGGATTTTCTGGAATATACCCCACTCATTCCGGTACCGAAAGACTCCTTTTTCCGGTCTTCGCGGTTATCAGACGAATGACTCTGAGGATAAAGGTTTTCTCCGCCCAGCAGTTCCTCCGGAATCTCTTTTACGAATCTGGAAACCCTGTTGAACTGAAGCTCACCTCTGACCATACGGGTCTTTGCACACGTCAGGGTCAGTTCTTTCATGGCCCGTGTGATACCGACGTAGCACAGGCGCCGTTCTTCTTCGATGTCCGAAGTATCCCCGGAAACGATGCTCGGATAGGAAGGGAATACACCATCTTCCATTCCCGCAAGAAATACCACCGGGAATTCCAGGCCTTTTGCGCTGTGCACCGTCATGAGAAGGACCCTGTCCTCTCCCTCTTCCATACTGTCTATGTCGGCCACCAGCGCAACTTCCTCCAGAAAAGCGTCCAGCGTACCATCATGAACAGTCTCGTCAAATACAGCTGCTTTGTTGATCAGTTCACCGATATTCTCGATCCTCTCCCTGGCTTCCTCTGTTCCTTCCAGTTCAAGTTCTTTTACATACCCGGTCTGGTCTATGATGTCCTCGAGGAGCTGGCGCACAGAGTCAAATTCAGCTTTCGCCCGGAGGGTCTGGATGGCATATGTGAATGCCTTTACCTTGCTGACTCCTCTCCCCAGCCCGGGGATCTCATTTGCATTTACGGCAGCATCATAGAAACTCATTCCGTGAGAAGCCGCATAATCGGAGATCCTGGTGATCGTTGTCTCACCGATTCCCCTTTTGGGTACATTAATGATCCTTCTGGCCGCCAGATCATCCCTGCCGTTCGCCACCGTCTTCAGGTAGGAAAGAAGGTCTTTGATCTCTTTTCTTGCATAGAAGTTAACACCCCCGATGATTCGATAGGGAATGCCGGCGTACAGCAGTTTTTCTTCAAAGATACGCGACTGGGCATTTGTCCTGTAAAGGATAGCGAAATCACCATACCTGCAGGATCCGTTCCCGGCTTTTTTCCCTATGACGGTCGCCACATACTCGCCTTCCTCATATCCGCTCTGGAACTCACGGAAAAGGACCCTCGAACCAGTCCCGTTGGATGTCCAGAGGGTTTTTCCTTTTCTGCCGGTATTATGGCTGATCACGGCATTCGCAACGTCCAGTACAGATTGTGTGGAACGATAATTCTGCTCCAGGCGGATCAGCTTTGCTTCGGGAAAATATTTCTCAAAATTCAGAATATTACCAATGTCCGCACCTCTGAATTTATAGATCGACTGGTCATCGTCACCGACCACACACAGATTCCGGTACTTTGATGCAAGAAGCTGGACAAGCCTGAACTGGACTGCATTGGTATCCTGGTATTCATCGATCAGAATGAACCTGAACCGTTCCTGATAATATGCCAGTACATCCTCGCACTTTTCAAACAGTTCAACGGTTTTTCCAAGCAGATCGTCAAAATCAAGAGCATTGTTAACGGCCAGCACGCGTTCATACTCCCGGTATACCTTGGCGCAGAGTTCTTCTGCATGACTTCCGGCAGACTTTTCAAGCGCTTCGGGAGAGCGCAGAGCATTCTTTTCGGAAGAGATCACCGAGAGGAACATTCTCTCTTTGTACTGTTTCGGATCGATCTGGTATCTTTTGCAGATATCCTTCACCACCGATTTCTGATCATCCGTATCGTAGATGGTAAAATTATTCGCAAACCCGATCCGGTCTATAAATCTTCTGAGTATCCTGGCGCATGTGCTGTGAAAAGTAGAGACCCAGACACGGTCCGTTCCCTCTGCCGCCATGGCCTCCACACGGTTTTTCATCTCGCTGGCAGCTTTGTTCGTGAATGTGATAGCCAGAATATTCCAGGGATCCACCCCTTTTTCTTCGATCAGCCAGGCGATCCTGTTGGTCAGCACCCTGGTCTTCCCGGATCCCGCACCAGCCAGAATGAGCAGCGGCCCTTCAAAGTGACATACAGCCTCCTGCTGCTGCGGGTTCAATTTTTCAAGATCTGTCATTTTTCTCCTCTATTCATCAAATTCGGCGAACACAGTATATCCGCTTTCATCTGTTCTGACCTGCGTGACCACACCTTTGGTCGAACGCAGACGTTCCCTGTTCTTATAATTTCCGGACATTGCCACGGCCGGCTCTATGGTGTAATACCAGCTGGAAGGCAGAACACCCTCCGTTACGGTTACGGTATCGCCGGGCTTGACAAGTCCTTCCCGCTCCATTTTGAACTCCATCGTTCTCATAAAACTGCCCCCTTTTTCCCGCGGCATCAGCCTGTTCCGGCAGTGCGGCGTTCAGCAATCATTACCCGCTATTATACGGTCGCTGCCGGAAAAAGTCCAGTCCAATGAACCACATGCGCGCTGAATCTGTCGTACCTTTCCTCCTCAAATAACAGGTCAAACGTCTTGTCAGTTTTTTCCGAAAAAGGTATAATACCCTGAAAGACAACAGGTCTGCGCGGTGAATGATGCCGGCCGGATGTTTTCCGGCACGCGCCGTCCCATGGATTTCCGGAGGAAACAACATATGGATATAGATATTACCACAATGATCAGCGATATTATAGAGCATCTGCAGCAGCAGCCCCATATCAGGCCCGGGCAGATACCGGATATAGATCTGTATATGGATCAGGTGACCTCCTTTATGGATGATCATCTGAAGGAAAGCCGGCGGCATGCGGAGGACAAAATCCTTACAAAGACGATGATCAACAACTACACCAAGAACCGTCTTCTTCCCCCTCCGGAAAAGAAGCGCTATTCCAAGGAACACCTGCTGATCATGATCTTTATCTATTACATGAAAGGTTTTCTGTCCCTGGATGAGATCAAGACTATCTTGAACCCCATCAACCAGCGGTATTTTCATTCGGATTCCGGAATAGACGTTGAAAAGATCTACAGTGAGATCTACAAGATGGGAAAAGGCCATCTTGAAGATATCCAGAATGAAGTCATGGAAAGCTACCGGGCCGCCGAGACCTCTTTCAGCGATGTTTCCGATGAAGACCGTACCTATCTGCAGACTTTCAGCTTCATCGGCATGCTCTGCTATGATATATATCTCAGAAAGCTCATCATCGGCCGGCTGGTGGATCAGTGGAATGAAGCGCTCGAGAAAAAAGGGCGCGATGATAATTCATCACGCGGCAAATAACACAGACCGAAGTTCAGCAGCAAAAAACCTCACCAGTTCTCCGGTGAGGTTTTCTGCTGCTGTAATATTCCTGTGCTGAAAGCTTCGGCATCAACCGGATGCTTTCCGGCATTCATTCGAAATGATACACATCAGACCTGCTGTTCCTGTTCTTCCATGCGGTCAAATACCATCTGGTACCCATCATGTCCATAATTCAGACTGCGGTTTACCCGGCTGATCGTAGCTGTGGAAGCCCCTGTCTTTTCCGCGATTTCAAGATATGTTTTCTTTTCAGTAAGCATCCTGGCCACCTCAAACCTCTGTGACAGGGATAAGAGCTCATTGACCGTACAGACATCTTCGAAAAAAAGGTAGCATTCTTCCTTGTTCTTCAGTTTTAAAACCGCCTCAAACAGGGCATCTACCGCTTCCGTTCTGATATTCTTGCTCACCTCTGGCCCTCCTTAGGTTTCTTTTCTGAAACTGCTATCTTTCTTTACTATTTTAGCATAGTAAAGTGAGACTGTAAACAGGAAAAATACATGAAGGTCTGCCCGTATTCCCAAATCCATTTTCCCGGGTTCAGAGGAGGGACATAAATACCATCAGTCTCTCGACCACGAATACTGCCGCGCAGGCGCACACCGCCACTTTCAGCAGGCTGTTCTCATAATACGCCGCAATCAGGGCCGCCGCGAATCCGGCACATCCGCAGATGATGTTTCCAGGAGCCAGAAGAATTGCCGGGAAAGTCATGCCTGCCAGACAGGCATAGGGAACATAATAGAGAAAAGATTTTACAAACCGGCTGGTGATCTCTTTCCTGGAAAGGACCAGCGGAAGCATTCTGATCAGATAAGTAACGCCTGCCATGACCGCGATGGCACCGTATATATAGTTTCTGTCCATCAAGCCGCCTCCTTTTCCTTCTCCGGATTCTCTTCGATGGGATGAACTGCCGCGGCAATACCCGCGACCAGGACTGTAATAATGATGATCCTGAATCCGGATGAGATTTCCGAAAGCAGCGGCGCAAAGGTAAACAATGTTCCCAGCGCCATGGCTGCAAGCACCACTGCAAAAACCGGTTTTTCTTTTTTAGCGGGCGGTATGACCACCGCCAGAAACATGCCGTAGATGGCAACACTCAGCGCGTTCATGATGAATGAAGGCAGAAGACCACCCGTGAATGCTCCTGCGAAAGTACCCAGCGTCCATCCGGGTATCGCCATGCACATGGCACCATAACTGTAGTAAGGGCTCAGCCTGCCCGGTGCCGCCGCACTGATGCCGAAGATCTCGTCAGTAACGCCAAAAGCGACAAAGAACCTGTGAAACCATGGATAACGGCGGTCCATCTTCTGTGCGATGGAAAATGACATCAGACAGTACCTTAAGTTGATGATCAGCTGCGAGATGGCGATCTCCGCATAGGAACCTCCCGCCGCAATAATTCCCAGTCCGGCAAACTGTCCGGCACTGGTCAGATTTGTCAGGGAGATCAGCGTGACCTGCCAGATGGAAAGCCCGTTGGAAATACCCATAATGCCAAAGGTGAATGCGACCGCAAAATAGCCAAGACCTATGGGAATTCCGTCATGTATGCCTTTCTTAAATGCCTCTTGTCTCATATCAGTCTTTCCTTCTGTCCTACAGGACATATTTTCTCAAAACAGGGATCTTCCGCAGGATCACAACTGCCAGGACCGAAAGTGCCCCTGCAGCGATCCAGAATATGGGGATCAGCACATATCCGCCCAGCATCAGCGGAGTCAGATGCAGCCCCTTATACAGAAGATTCAAAAAGAACGGGTGGATCAGATAAACGCCGAAAGCAAGTGTTCTCCATGCGGTGCACCATGAGGGGATCTGTCTGCATTTTCCGGCAAGGTAAAAGATGCTGAGGGCCGCAAGTGTTGCGGGAATCCCGTTATACCCTTCCGTAAGCCCGGTTCCTGCCAGTGAATCCGCAAATGTCAGAATGGAAAGCAGAACTGTCAGCACAACGGCCGCTCCTTTGAGGCGCACATCCTCCTTTTGATATTTATGGACATAGTGCCCTGCAAGGAAAAAGAACACATAGATATTGTTGAAAGGAAACTCCAGACCGATCCTCCAGCCCATGTTTAAAAAAGGCGGGAGGACACAGCCCACCATGAACAGCAGAACAAGTACGTAACGATATTGCTCCCTTGTCAGGCTTTTTGCCATTGCCTGCCATAAGGGCATGAACAGATACAGGCCGATGATCATGTACAGATACCACAGGTGACTCCAGGTATCCCCCTTGAGCACTCCAAAAAAAGCCTGCAGGGCAAATACCGGTTTCACGGTCCGGGCATTAAAGACAATTTCCATCAGGCTGTATGCCCATCCAAACAGCAGGAGGGCCAGGACCAGTCTTCTGATATATTTCCCGAACAGAACCCTAAGCGGAATCTTTTTGTTTTCATCCAGAAACAGTGCCCCGGATATCATCAGAAACAACGGTACCCCGATGGCACAGCATCTTTCAATTGCCGTGTAAACTGTATTCTGCAGTCCCGTCATCTGGTCCGTATACTGGCTCCGGGTACCGGATACCACATGCAGCAGAATAACTGCCGCGATCGCGACGAACCTGATCAGGTCAAGATAAGCTGTTCTGCTCTGCTTCTGGTCTGTTTTCTGCATCACTGTTCACCCTTCTGATTCCGAGCTCTGATAATTTTTCAACAGGTGCCATTTCCATATCATACCCGCTGTCCATGTTTAATTCAACACATTTTTTCTATCTCTTAGATATGTTACAGAGTCAGACTATAAATTAGGGTTAACAAAAAAGCGTTTCCGAAGAAGCGCTCCTGAAATAATCATTTTCTGCAGAAGAAGCCGTTAACTGCGTGGGTCCATAAACTCGTCGATTGCCTGCAGCACCGGCGCGGTGTACTGCTCTCCGCCGAAAAGCCATTGCTCATGCTGCATATCGAATTCCCGGATCTCC
>CACZSG010000290.1 GCA_902783665.1 uncultured Lachnospiraceae bacterium
AACCGCGCGCTGACGGCCCTGCGGCAGTTCCCCATCGGAGACGGAGACGAAGTCTCCTACAACGACGTGGTCCGCATGTACTATGATACGCTGTACCGCAGGAACATCGAGTGCGATGTGGTGGATGTCGCCCGTCTGCCGGAAGTGATCGGACGCTACCGCATGCTGGTGACGCCGGCCCTTTACACGGCGGAGGACGAGACCATCCGGCTGCTGCGCGGCTTCGTACAGGACGGGGGAACGCTGATCAGCTCGTTCAAGTCATTTTTTGCCGATGAAAACGTGAAGGTGCGCCACGAACGGCAGCCCTATCACATGACGGATGTGTTCGGCATGTACTATCAGGAATTCACAAGGCCCGGAAAAGCCGCTCTGCGCGGCAGGCCCGTCAGGACCTGGGCAGAACTTCTGATTCCCAACGGCGCGGAAGTGTGCGAACATTACGAACACAGATACTGGGGCGAGTACTCGGCGGTCACCTATAATTCCTGGGGGAAAGGTTATGCGGTTTATGTTGGCTGCCTCTGTGACGAGTCAGTGCTTGCCGATATCCTGGAAAACACGGCCAGAAGGACTGGCATTTCCGTGACAGACGCGGATATTTCATTCCCCGTCATTCTCAGAAGCGGCGTGAACGGAGAAGGAAAAAGGATTCATTTCCTGTTTAATTACAGCGACAAGCCGGTCACCATGCACTGGATGTACCGGGAAGGGACAGATCTTCTGACGGGAGATGTCATTCTCAGGGCAGACCGGATCCGCCTGGAGGACTGGGGAACCATTGTACTGGAAGAAAAATAAGTCCATGACTGAACGAAAACCGGAGAGAAAAGGATGATAGACCTGACAGGCCGAAACCGGGCGGGAAGAGGACGGCAGACCTGACAGGCCGAAACCGGGCGAGAAGAGGACGGCAGACCTGACAGAATGAATTGGGCGGGAAGAAAGCTGTGCCCCGGGAAGACAGCAGTGGAGAAAGGCGGATGACACAATGCCTGGATTCGGAACGATCATCAATGTTGTATTTATCATTGCGGGAGGCCTGGCCGGCGTGCTTCTGGGCAACCGGCTGAAGGAACAGACCCGTGAAACGCTGCTTCTGGCCAACGCGGTGGCCGTTCTGTTCATCGGCATCGCGGGGGCTATGCAGGAGATGTTCGTTCTTGCGCAGGACGGGCGTCTGGAGACCACCGGCACCATGATGATGATCGCCTCGCTGGCCATCGGCGCCGTGGCAGGCGAACTGCTGGACCTGGAAGGGAAAGTGGAGCGCTTCGGGGAATGGCTGAAGGCACGCACCGGAAACGCGGATGATGCCGGCTTTGTCCACGCCTTTGTAACAGCTTCCCTCACTGTGTGCATCGGGGCCATGGCCGTGGTGGGTTCCATTGAGGATGGCGCCGCCGGCGACCATTCCATTCTGGTGGCAAAGGCCGTGCTGGACCTGATCATCGTGATGGTGATGGCAGCATCCATGGGAAAAGGATGCATCTTTTCCGCCATCCCGGTAGGCCTGTTCCAGGGCACCATCACCGCGCTGGCCGTGCTGATCCGTCCGTTCATCACGGATCAGGCCATGGGCAATCTTTCCCTGGTGGGCTCGGTTCTGATCTTCTGTGTGGGCGTGAACCTGTTCTGGGGGAAAAAGATCCGTGTGGCCAATCTGCTGCCGGCACTGGTGGTGGCGGTGGCGTGGAGTATGTTCTGACAGTTGATTGCAAAACTAACTTCGGGTTGTCCTCCCCTGGAAGCAACTCTGCAGAACTAACTTCCGTTTTAGCCGGCTTATTATGATTTTCCGGAGAAAGAAAGTGCCATGACCGAAAAAAATAAGAAGGAGGGGCAGTCATGCCACTCCTTCAAAAATATAGTATTTAGCGAATTGTAGCTTATTTGAAGTATCTGTCCAGAAGGCCCTTGAATGCCTTGCCGTGTCTTGCTTCGTCCTTAGCCATTTCATGCACGGTGTCATGGATGGCATCCAGACCCAGAGCTTTGGCTTTCTTAGCGATCTCAAGCTTGCCGGCTGTTGCGCCGCACTCAGCTTCCACGCGCATCTCAAGGTTCTTCTTTGTGGACGTTGTCACAACTTCTCCAAGCAGCTCGGCAAATTTAGCAGCGTGCTCTGCCTCTTCGTATGCAGCCTTCTCATAGTACAGGCCAACTTCCGGATATCCTTCGCGGAAAGCAACTCTGCTCATGGCCAGGTACATGCCGACTTCGGAACATTCTCCTTCAAAATTGGAGCGAAGACCTGCGATGATGTCTTCCGGAACTTCCGGAGCCTTGCCTACGCCAACTTCATGTTCGCATGCCCAGGTAAGTTCTCCCTCTTTGATCTCCTCGAATTTGTCAGCCGGAGCCTTGCAGATGGGACATTTTTCCGGTGCAGCATCGCCTTCATAGATGTAACCGCATACTTTGCAGACAAACTTTTTCATAATGTTTCTCCTTTCATATCTGAATCATATTAGGCTTTCAGCCAGCCCTGAAAAAGGTTCAGGGCAGATCAGGTTGTTTCCTGTTCATCTTAACATCAGCGGGCTTTTCAGTCAATAAATTGGAGATAAAATAACCATGAAGGAAACCGGTCGCCCGCGGAGGTATTCCAGGCAACACCATTCTGCGGACAGTCTGTTTGGCACTGATTTCTGGATCGTCAGTTCACGATTATCCGGATAATCTGTGTTTTCTTGCGAAGCGTTCGATTTTTTGTTATAATGGATTTCAAATAGGCACTTCGATACGGAGGGAAATCCATGACACAGACAATTCGAAACAGCACAAAAAGAAAATGGCTGCCCGTTCTTATTCTCCTGATCGGCCTGCTGGGGTTCGGCCTGCGGGCGAACGCGGCGCTTTCCTTAAACAGCATCAAGACAGCCGCCGCCGGTAAATTCGTGAAGTCGGATTCCGGCGCCTGGTATTATCAGTACAAAGACGGAAGCTACGCAAAGAATACCCTTCTTAAAATAAAAGGGAAGATCTACTATTTCTCGAAGCAGGGCTACCGGTTTTACGACTGGAAGAAGATCAAAGGCCAGCAGTACTATTTCGGTACCCGTGACCAGGGATATATGTACCTGAATAAATGGGTAAAGACCAAGAAGGGAAATTATTACTATCTGCTGAAGGACGGAACCACCGCGAAGGGCCTGCAGAAGATCAACAAGAAGTATTTCCTCTTTAATAAGAAGACCGGCGTTAACATGTCCGGCTGGCAGAAAGTCAACGGCAAACGCTACTATTTCGGAACCCACGATGCTTCCTGGGTACGCAGGAAGATGCTGGTGAAGACCGGAAACGATACCTACTATGTAAAAGCGGACGGCACGCCGGCCACGGGATGGGTGACCACCGGCGG
>CACZSG010000291.1 GCA_902783665.1 uncultured Lachnospiraceae bacterium
ATCGATGACAACACCTTCATCAATTTCGCGGACCTGATCCTGAACAACCAGGAAAACGCCGCCTTCAATATTCCGCGCATCCGCCGCTCCCTGACGATCCTGAAGGACGGGCAGGCAGTCTTTACCAACCTGGAAAAAGTCTATCTGTACCGTTATGTCTTCACGAAGGGACTTCCGGACGCGCAGCCCATTGCTCTGTCTTCGGATCGCATCGATGCCATTCCGGACAAGGAGATCCGGGCTGCTGCCAGGCAGATCCTGCTTGACAGGGAGAACCCGTCCTACAGCGGCAATTCCCTGTTTCAGGACAAACTGCTCTGGGTGGCCCGCAGCTATGCGCGCCAGGGCATCCGTTACGCGGAGATTTCGGACACGACCCTTGTGAAAAAGGAAGGGGCCGCCGCCATGCTGGCTCAGGTACATGCCGTCATGCCCGCCATAACGGCAGAGACAGGTGTCCTTCTGCGCTTTCTTGCCGCCATCCGGCGCATCCCGCTGACCATCATCAGGGATAAGGTCGTGACCGGCGATTACTTCCGTGAAAACCTGGAAGTGCTGCAGCAGGTTGCTGCGGATCCCTATGTGGCCGGCAGCGATATCATCGGCGAAGAGCTGAATGACATTACGGAGCTGAAACCGGTCATCCAGGAGATCGTCAGGATCGCAGCCACGGAGCCTTCCTTTGTCGTCCGCATTCATGCAGGCGAAAATGACAGCCTGCGGGACAATGTGGCCGGCAGCATCCGGTGCGTCAGAGAATCCCTTGCCCCGGGACAGTCTATGCCGTATATCCGGATCGGACATGGCCTGTACACAGCGGACCTGAAAAGCGCCAAAGGCCGTGCTCTGTTAAAGGATCTGAAAGCCTGCGGCGCTGTCCTGGAATTTCAGATCACCTCCAACGTCCGTCTGAACAACCTGAGCAGCATGAAAAACCATCCGCTGCGCCAGTACCTTGCCCACGGCATCCCCTGCGTCCAGGGGACCGACGGCGGCGCCCTGTACGGCACGGATTCCTTCGATGAACAGCTTTCCCTGGAACGGATGCTGGACATGACCGACGCCGAAATGCTGCAGATGCGCAGGAGCGAGGACATCGTTCTTGCCCGGAGCCTGCAGGCTTTTGAAGACAAAAAAGCTGCCCTGGAAAAAGGAAAGCGGCCGGAGGCTGTTCTGCCGGATCATTCCGTCTCCCTGGCGGGAGACCGCAACCTGCCGGCAGCGGAAGTTCTCTCCGCTCAGATCCGTGACCTTCCGGCAGAGGGAAATCCAATCGTCATCGTGGGCGGAAGCTATAACAACGACAGCCGCCCCACCCGCATGACGGAAGCAGGCAAAGAGAGGATCAACCACCTGCTGGAGACGGAGGATCCTTCCACTACCTTTTTTGTGATCGGCCATCGCCTCAGCGGCTATGAAGCCTGGCTGGTAAAACAGAACAAAGGCCGTTTCCCTGTCTTTGCCATGGTCCCGGCCATGCTCACGCAGGCAGAATACCGCAAACTGCGCCGCAGCGGCGTCAACATCCGCGTCTCCATCGAGACTGCGCCGATGGGTATCTACAAGAGTGTCGCCTTTGAAGTCTTTAAAAGGCGCATCTCCACACTGATCGCCTTCGACGGCAACAGCGCCGGCGCCAACATGATCCAGGAAGCCAAAAACAGCAAATACCCCTGCCGCATCCTGGTCAACAGCCGCAGCCGTGGACTGCGCGCGAAGGCGGAGATGCTGGAGGGGTATGTGGAACTGTTCTGATATCCCTTGCCATAATGATATCCAAACAAAAAATAGAATGATTGCTCAGAAAAGGCCACGGGTACTTCCCCGCGGCCTTTTTCTGAGTCTGTGTCTGAAAGAAATCTGTATCATTTATAAACCGGCCGCTCTGAAAACAGATCACAGCTTCAGTCTCATCTGCGGATCGATCCAGCTGACCTGCTTCGGCTGCGATATTTTATCTTCCGGCTGCACATGTCCGATCAGCAATGGCGACTTCGGATCATGCATCTTCGAGGCGCATAGCACGGCGTTTCTGTCCGCGTTCGCATAGCAGTAGCGGCAGAAATGCCTGCAGGTGTTGTAGGCCCCGATGTCACCGGTAATATAGCAGGCACATTCTCTGCGGTTCTTCGGGTTTGCGGGAAGGATCAGGTTCTGGCCGATGGCTGTCTCGAAGACTTCCTGGGTCATGCAGCCCGAACAGTCCGCGCCGGCGGCCGCCAGCTCTTTGCTCTCTCCGCAGGGCTTGATGGTCATGCCGTATTCTTTTCCTATCTTCACAAATTCCTCTGTCAGGGCAAGCTGCGTATGGAACGGCACCTCCCTGACTTCGGGGAAATTGCGTTTCACTTTCTCATACAGATCTATAAAGCTGATGACCGCTGTATGCGTACTGCCCGCCAGGGTCAGGCACATGCTGCGAAAAGATTCGATATGCCGCTCCACGGTCCACGCCTCGTCGATCAGGATCGGGTCGTATCTCCAGCACATACAGTCCGGGCCGACAATGTCCGAAATCCGGCGGAATGTTTCCATGATGAAACCTTTGTCAGGAACACCCGGTTCCAGTTCTTTTCCGTAGGGCGTAATGGTCACGAACCAGTACTGACGGTAAGGTTTCAGAAGCTCCGTGTATTTCAGCATCGGTGAAGGGTTCTTGGAGCAGAAAACCATCAGATCGACCACCGAAGGGTCTAGAATATAGCGCGTGACGGACTGGGGATTGAACGGATTGCGCACAAGAACAAAACCTTCTTTCAGGCGGTTCGCAAACCATTCTGAATAGAAGGCCGGAATATCGGTGCGGTTTCCGGTCTGTATGATCATAGTACAGCTTCCTTTCCCGAATCATTCAGGATAGAGGATTCCTGAGTGTGTCTGCCACCTGCAAAGACCGGTCAGAACAGATACTCAGGCCCAGTACACGCGTCCTTCTTTTCTGGGCGCCGCCTTCGGCGCTTCGCCGTCAATATAGCCGACCGCGCAGTGCCCGATGCCTTCCCATTCGCCTTCAAGACCAAGCTTCTTCAGCAGATCCTTGTAATAATCTGTCTCAAACTCTTCTTTTGCCCTGTGGATCCAGATGCTGCCAAGTCCTTCGGAATGCGCCGCAAGCATCAGGTTGCCCATAACAAGGCTGCCGTCATAGATGCTGGTCGGGACTGCTTTGTTTCCAAGCACGATCAGAATGACCGGCGCACCGTAGAACGGATCGAACCCTTCATCCCATCCGCCGATTTTGCGGTTGTCTTCGGAAATCCGGTCTCTCAGTTCTTTATCTGTTACGGCAACAATAGCTGCCGCCTGTTTCCCCATTCCGCTGGCCGCGTACAGCCCTGCTTCAATAATCTCATCCAGAAGCTTCTTCGGTACAGCGTCACTCTTAAACTTGCGGATCGACCTGCGTTTTTCCATTTCTCTGATTGTTGTATTCATGTCTTCCTCCTGTGCCCACTTTACAAAGATGCATCCAGCTGCATCCATCCATTCTTTACAGAAAGTATTCTACCATATTTGGGAGGAGTCGGAAGCAAAAACGTCGGTTTCGGACACGGTTCCGAAAACAATATGAAACCACTTCCGGAACTGTCGTTTTCACGTCTCACTCTTCCTTCAGTTCCCGGAAGATCTGCAGGATCATCACCACGGCGATCACAAAAGTCAGGAAGTCCGATACCGGCATGGAATAGAGCACGCCATTCAGCTGAAATACCAGGGGAAGCAGCAGCGCGAACCCCACACCGAAGACCACTTCACGGATAAACGAAAGCAGGGATGACCAGAAAGCCTTGCCCAGGGACTGCATATAAATGAAGGTTCCCTTGTTCACGGTGGCCAGCGGCATCATACAGAGGTAGGTGCGGAATGCCTTGACGGCAAACTGTGTATA
>CACZSG010000292.1 GCA_902783665.1 uncultured Lachnospiraceae bacterium
CGGAACTTATTATCTTGCGACCGTAGAAGGAGACCAGCCCAGGGTAAGACCCTTCGGGACCGTGCTGGTGAGCGGCGGAAAACTTTACATTCAGACAGGAAAGGTGAAACCTGTTTCAAAACAGCTTGCCGCCAACCCGAAAGCAGAAGTATGCGCCTTCAAGGACGGAAAATGGCTGCGCATCACCGGCGAGCTGGTGAACGACGACAACCATGACGTAAAGGTTGCCATGCTGGAGAAGATGCCGTCCCTGGCCGGCATGTACAGCGCGGATGACGACAACATGCAGATGCTGTATTTCAAGAATGCAACCGCGACCTTCAGTTCATTCACGGAAGCACCCGAGACCGTACAGTTCTGAGAATTATTTACAGATCGAGAAGAGAAGAAAGAAATAATCCGGGATGAAAAATCGGGGAGTATTGCCCCGGGCCAAGAGATGTTAAGACTGAAAAAACCGGTATTTATAAGACGAAAAGGACGGAAACCTGCAGGCGATATGCATACCACAATATGCCTGCTGGTGCCGTCCTTTTTTGTATTTGCTGAAAGTCAAGGAAAGAGCCGGTCTTTTGTTCAAACAGAAAGATAAAAACGGGGAGACACAAACAGCTCAGGATCACTCAAACACATTCCCCTCATATCCAGCCCTCAGGAAAAGGTTCAAAACCATCACACAGCAGATGATCCCTGCCAGGATCAGATAGAAACTGGAAAGGGAGATCTTCTCCAGCAGACGGCCGCCCAGATTCTGCAGCAGGATGAGCCCGATATTGTTGGTGGTATTCACCACCGAAAGCCCGGTGGTGATCAGTTCCCGCGGCAGCAGGCTGCGCACGGTCTTCAGCGTGATCATCATGAACAGGGTGGTGGCGATGGACTTCAGAAAAAGAATGACCACCGTGACCGCAGCCACCGACGAGGTCAGGCCGAAGGTCAGAAATTCAACGACGGTGATCCCGCAGGCGAAGAACACCAGCGTGCGGCTGGAGAACCGGTCCATGAAGCGGTTGGAGAACAGGATCAGCGGAATTTCCACCAGTGTTCCCACCGAGAGAATGGTCCCGACGACACTCGTATGAACACCGAGATCCGTCAGAAGAATGGGCACATAAGTCATGTTGACAGCGGAAGAGCCCCAGAACAGAAACGCGATCAGCAGATACAGCAGATACTGGCGGTTTGCAGTCAGTGTACGCACCGTGCAGCCGAGTCCTTTCGAGGCTTTGCCTTCCGGTGATTTGCCTTCTGGTGCCGCAGCATTCCCGGTTGTGGCAGCAATTCTGGTCGTTTCAGTGCGCCCGGTTACTCCTGTAATCCCGGACGTCTCGGATTCCTTTTCGGCGAGAGGGTCTTCGGCCCCTGCAATTCCGACCGCTGCCAGACACCCGGCGGCCAGGACGGATACAAAGAGGAAACGGGACGGGAGATTCTGCAGGATAAAGCCTGCCATCTGCGCGCCGGCCGCATAGCCGACGGTACCCCAGATGCGCAGCACGCCGTACCGATACTTTGCAGCACCGGCCAGGCGCTCCAACACCGGCATCACGGCATTTAGCAGAGACATGGAGATTCCGTGCAGCAGAAATAGAACACCCACCGCGCGGCTTGCCGAAAACAGCAGCGCAAAAATACCGAAGCCGACCATCAGTAGCGCACACAGCTGTCGCGGTCTTCCCGTGCGGTCACTTAAATATCCGGCAGCCGGCACCAGGAAAAACCCGAACAGGCTGGCAGAGGAGATGATCAGGGAGAGATCTGCGATCCCGATGCCGATCTGCGTCAGATAGACGGACAGGACGGAGCTGAACGCGGAGAGACAGTAGTAGAAGAAAAAGAATGTAACGACATAGCTGAGGTAACTGCCCTTCCACCTACGGGACATAGTCTGCGGCCTCCTTGCAGTGGGACAGAGGGACGTTCGCCTTTGTCCCATTTATGTTTTTGGAAAATGGGACAAAGGCGAACGTCCCTCTGTCCCACTGCAAGTAGTTTATGTCGATTTTCCGGTGACGTCAATAAGAACTGAAGCTGCCTTCGCACTGGGCAAACAGGCCTTCCGCTGTAGGCGCGTACCGGCCGTTTTCACTGGTCACAAAGTCTTTCCGGACCAGATCCTCCAGATAGGCGGCTGCTTTCTGCGGAAGGTCCGCGTCGAACTTTTCAGTGAAGGAGGACATCAGGAACCCGTCCGTGCTTTTCAGATGCTGGAACAGATAGGCGCGCATGGCATCCTCCGAAGAGAGCTGTCCGGCCTGGGCGGTTGTCTTTTCAAAGTCGCCGCCATACTGAATGTAGTGCTTCAGATTGCTGGTATTTCGTACATAATATCCGTCATAGACGGAGCGGGCGCCAACGCCCATTCCAAGAAAGGCAGGGCTGTCCATGGCCAGCAGCTGGAACAGCCATCCATGGCGGGGCAGGGCGAAATGGTTCGCGGAATACTGAATATAACCGTTTGCCGAAAGGTGGGAGCAGGCCATGCGGTACATCTCCCGGCGTTCTTCCGGGGAGGGTGCTGCGACGGGCGCCGATTTTTCGGCATGCAGGGCCTCCACGGTTATGTGAGCCGGCCGCATGATGGTGCAGGCATGAAGGGTCTGCTCCCAGGAAGCCGGTGTCTGGCCGGGGATACCGTAATGAATGGTAAAGCCGACATTATTTACATGGAAGCGGCCAAAGAAGAGGACGGCATTCTGTATGTTCTGTTTTGTGAACGCGCAGTCCAGCGCATCCAGCTCTTTCTGGATGTCCGAGTGGATCATCAGCTCCATGCGGGTGGGATGCCCGGTGGCAATGCCGGTAAGGGCAGGCGTGCAGATGGTCAGCGGATGCGCGTCCACACTGATCTCCACGCCCTTTGCTACAGGGAGTTTTTCACGAACTGTTCTTAAAAGATCTCCCAGTCCGTCCGGGCTCATGACGGTCGCGCTGCCGCCGCCAAGACGGACGGCACGGATCTCGTAACCGTCCAGATCACCCTCGTAGGAGAGGACTTCCCGTTTCAACGCTCTCAGATAGGCGTTTTTTTCTTCGTTGGTACCAACCGTAAACCAGCGGTCCTGATACCGTTCCGGTCTGACACAGTAGGGAATGTGCAGATCCAGGATCATGGGTGTTTTTTCGTTTTTAACCATGTCGCATGTCCCCTACCACAGAAGTACTGCGCAGAGAATTCCCCGGCGCAGTACTTCTGTGATTCTGGAAGGAATCAATTAAAGAAGGAGTAAAATAGTAAAGAGGTTGACTTTGTAACCGTGAAA
>CACZSG010000293.1 GCA_902783665.1 uncultured Lachnospiraceae bacterium
CCGTAAAGTGTCGTCAGTTGATAGGTAAGCTTACCGTCGACTATTTTCTGTTCATAGGTGCCCCAGGCTTTTCCGGTGCTCCAGAAGCAGCGGAAATTCTCCCGGTTGATCTTCGGAGAAAAGGTCACCTTGTTTTCGGGCATGTCCGGAAGGAAACCGGACAGCGCGGGCAGCAAGCCCCAGCTGGACATGGTGCCGGAATAATGGAAGCCGCTCTCGAATTCATTCCATGGATTGCGCCTGATGCCGTCGTACCGCTGGCGGACCGCCTTAGTCACCGTAAGCCCCTCCTCAAGAAAGCCTTCGTAAATAAGGGTGGCGGCGACATGGTATTCCGTGCGGGACCAGGCCTCGTCCGAGTAGAAGAAGGGCTGTTTCGGCCTGCCGCCGAAGGGCCAGGTGGTCATGCACAGGCCTTTGTCGTCGTTGACGGCGTAGGTGCGCTGCATGTTCTTCACCTTCGAAAAATCATCTACAAAGCAGTATTTGAAAATGCTGTGCGCGGCGCGGGAAATATGTTCTTTGTCCGCCAGATATCCAAGGCCGGTCAGATCCGCGTAGAACTGTCCGATCAGCTGGTCCGCCAGGCAGCCCGTGCCGTGCTGGTATTTGTATTCGTCCACATCTGCCAGGATCTGGCTGTAGTATTCGCCGTTCCACATCAGGGCATCCGCGTTTTTGGAGGCCTGCTCAAAAATGGAACGGTAGCGGGCTTCGTGCTCTGCGTCCTTCAGATGGGCAGCCATCTTTTCACAGGCTTTCAGAGCGCCCAGATAGCAGAAGTTACCCAGGGGGTTGGGGCCGTAGAATTCCACATCGTAGTCCACGTGCATCATGCCGTCCAGCACGTAGTCACCGTCGGTGTCCCAGTTGTTGATGGCGTATTCCATGGCCAGAATGGCTTTGGGCCAGATCCGTTTCAGGAAATCATCGTCCCCGGAAAGAAGCCATTCCCGGTACAGCTGCATCAGCGTACCCATCTGCCCGTCCACGGCGGGCAGGAAGTTGAAACTGGCGCCGTTCAGTTCCCTGCAGGCCCGGAACTGCATCACGCCGTCCTCATCGGTCTCCACAAGGAAATTCGTTTCACGCATGGAGCGTTCCAGTTCCGGGAACAGGTAGGCCACCGCCTGGGCGTAGTACCACACATGGCTGCAGTTGCCGGCGCAGCTTCCCTCGTGCAGGTTGGAACCTTCATATCCGAAGAAATGGCCGTTCTCCAGCCGGAAACAGGTGGTGCTCTTCAATATGGTAAGATTGGCCGTCATGGCGTCGATCACATAGTCTGGCAGGGTGCTTCCGTACACGGCCTGCGCGAACGCCCGGCTGTCACGCTCCAGCCGCGGCAGGTTTTTCGCCAGATAGGTCCCGGCGTCCCAGGCGCTTGAAAACAGGGTGGCATAATAGTTCCGTACGATCTCTGGTTTTGCCGGCTTCGGAATATAGCCTTCCATGTGGTCCCAGGCCTTTTTGCGCTTCGGGAAATACCAGGTCAGGAAGAACTGGAACGTCTTTGTCTCCCCGGGCAGGATATCGTGATGGACGGCCAGAGAACCGACCTTCACCTCTATGTCATGGTCCCATTTTCCCTTCACGCCTAGCACTTCAGGTTCGTTCGAGAGTCTGCCCGTGCTGTCAAATTCATTCCAGAAATTCAGAAGTCCGTCGATCCGCTGGCCCATCTGCCAGTCCGCTTTATAGGAAATATCCCCTGCATCGGTCAGGAAAGCAAGATTTCCATAGGAAGGATCATCTCCGGCAAGTCCGGTGCTGTCGAAGACAATGCCGCGAAGCCCGTCCTGTTCCTGATACCGGTTGAACGGTTTTCCGCCGGGCAGATTGGAGGGAGCCATATAGGCGTCAATACCCGCAAAACAGCTGGCGTTGAACATGGTACCGGCAACGGAGACCTTAAGGGGTGAAGTTCCGGCGTTCTTAATATGAAAGCGGATGACAGCGCCGGGGATACCGGAATCGTCTGCGTTCAGCGGAATAAAGGGATTAAAAGCTTCCATTTCCGCCTCGATGGGCAGATCCGGATCTTTCAGCAGAATGTTTACAAATGGAAAGCGGACCCGCATTTCCGAAGAGGCGAACCTGGGCCAGCCGTAGGCCTTGTGTGCAGGCATTCCCATATGGTGGGTATAGGGCGGCGTCAGCCGGGATTCCAGGACTGTGGTGAAGGCGGATCCGGGAGCCCCGCTGCCGTCATCTCCATGGACGGCAAAGAAAGTATAAGGAAGTTCCCTGCCCTTGTCCGGATGATTGAACAGCTCCCAGTCCTTCAGCTGCCCGCGGCTGCCGACGGTCAGACTGCCGGTGCCGATGCCGCCCAGCAACATGGCAGCTTCCGTATGCTGTCTGGTATAAACTGGAAAATTGCCGTACGAATATAGTTCTGCATCGTTATATACCTTTCCCATCGCAGCCTCCTGGTTAAAAATAATAATTAATTTTACTAAATTAATTGACTAAAATAATAAAAACAATCTTGACGCACTCTATGAAAGATGTTATGTTAACTATAACATATCACTATAAAAAATCAAGTAAAACTAATTTTAATATTTAATTTACACGAATATACATGGCGTATACAGTAAATTAAATGAAAATACCTAAAAGATTATTCGAAACAGGGAGGTGAAAATAAAAGAATAATTTTAGGTAATAAAAACACAAACTAAATTTTAAAAGGAGGTTGACACATGAAAAAGAAAATTTGGGCTGTGCTGCTCGGACTAAGCATGGCACTTGGACTGACAGGTGTTTCTGCAGTTGCGGCAGAAGATCCCGTTCACATCCGTGTAGCTCTGTTCACAGACGGCGCGGATATGACTGACAGCCAGAAACAGGTATTTGACGCATTCAAAGAAGAGTATCCGGAAATTGAACCGGAGTTCGAGTACATCACCAGCGATTCCTACGGCTCAAACTGGAACGGCTATCTGATGAAGATCCAGACCATGATCGCCAGCGGCAACGAGCCTGATGTAGCTGCTCTGGGTCTGGAAGGTGTTGCTTTCCTTGCCATGAACGGACTGGGACTTCCGATCGATGACTATATCGCAGCTCATCCGGAAGAGATGGAAGCCATTTCCTATGACGCGCTGTCAACTGACCTGGTTGATATTTTCCGCGTAGACGGAAAACTGTATGGTGTTCCTTACGAGGCAAACTCCGTTGTGACCCATATCCGCAAAGACATCTTTGAAGAGGCCGGTATCGCACTTCCTGCTGATGACTGGACCTGGGATGATTTCAAGGACATCTGCGCACAGATCAAAGCCAGCGGCGTTGATGCATATGCCTTCGGCGTTCCGCAGAACTTCTTCTGCCTGCAGGCCCTCCTGTATTCCGAAGGCGGCGCTCCGCTGAACGACGACTGGACAGAAGCTGCCATCAACTCCGAAGCATGCAACAAGGTATTCTCCTTCCTGCATGATTCCATCTGGGTAGACGAATATGCACCGCAGCCCTCCGACACCATCTCTGATGTAGAGCTGATCGTTCAGGGCAAGACAGCCATGGGCTGGTGGGGCAGATGGGTCTCCGACGACTACAACTCCAGTGAACTGTATGATACCATCTATGTGACCAATGTACCGGGCGGCGCAGCAGGAAATACCACCTGTGCCGGAAGTGCAGGTTTCGTTGTTCTGAATACGACCGAGCATCCGGAAGAAGCTACCAAGGTTGCTCTGTGGGCAGCAGGCCCGACCTACTCTCAGGTATTCCTGAAGACCGGTTCTCTTCCTGCAAACCCGACCTGGGGCGAAGAAATCTGTGCAACAGACGGAATCATCGACAACTATCAGATCATGTACGATGTATATAACAACGGCACATGGAGAAGAAGCCAGGATCCGCCTGAGTATGCAGACCTTGCAAACGTATACGCAAAATATATGGACATCATTTATGCAGATCAGGAGCCGGTTGCGCAGGCACTTGACGAGGCAGCTGCTGAGATCAACCAGATCTTTGAGGAATCTTCCTACAGAACCACAGAGGAAGACCTTGCTGTTATTGATGGTCTGTTCAAGAACTGATGATTTTTCCTTACCGGGCTGCCGTGGACTGGCTGAAGCGGCAGCCCCTTTTATGCAATCTCTTAGGATAAGAACACGGCATGACGGTGACATCCGGAGTGTCTGTACCAAAATGAAAGGAATGGATCTTCTGTGAATACGAAAACCATATCGGCAAGACAGCGTAAGATCAGGGATAATGTGACCGGCTATCTGTTCATGGCTCCGACCGTCTTCTTCTATACTGTTTTTACAGGGATTCCGCTGCTCATGACGGTATTCGTGCTGAGTTTTTCCGACTTCAGTCTGCTGAAACCGATCACGTTTATCGGCCTGAAAAATTTCCGGTCGCTTTTCACAGACCCGGATTTCCGCACGGTCATGCTGAACACTTTAAAGTTTGTGTCCATCATAGCGCCGGTACACATTATCGGAGGTCTGGTCCTGGCACTGGCGGTCAACGGAGTGAAAAACAGGCGGCTGCAGGGCGTGTACAGGATTCTTTTCTATTTCCCGCTGGTCGTCACGACATCCGCCATTGTAATTGTATGGGGATATCTGTACGACAAGGATTTCGGCGTGTTTAACTGGATGATCACCACGCTGGGAGGGAAAAGGGTCAACTGGCTGGGAGACTCCCGCTGGGCGCTGCTCTCCATTGCTATTTTCAGTGCCTGGAAATTCATCGGAAATGCCTTCCTGTATTATTACATCGGACTGCAGAATATTCCGGAAACGCAGATCGAAGCTGCCCGCATCGACGGTGCGAACCGATGGCAGTGCCTGTTCCGGATCCAGATCCCGCTGCTGACCCCTACGATCTTTTTCGTTGTGGTCACAACGCTGATCAACTGTTTCCAGATTTTTGACGAAACCTATTTCCTGACAAAGGGAGGTCCCGGTGTGTCTTCGCAGACCATTGCCATGCATATCTATCGGAAAGGCTTCCAGGAGTATCATTTCGGATATGCATCCACCCTTGGCCTGATCCTGTTCATCATTGTGCTCATTGTGACCATTATCATGTTCGCCGGACAGAATAAATGGGTCAATTATGATATGGAGTAGGAGGTGAAAGATATGACGGAGAAAAAGACAAAAAAGAAAAATTCTATTGGGAAGGAACGGCTGATCCAGGTAGTCCTGAATACCATTCTCATTATCTTTGGCCTGCTGTTCCTGATGCCTTTCTTCTGGGCATTTTCCACTTCCCTCAGACTGCCGAAGAACTCCTTCGATCTGCCCCCTTCCTTCTTCCCGACGGACTGGAGATGGGGAAACTACGCTCACATTTTCAAAGCCTTCGATTTCCTGCAGTTCTTTAAGAACAGTATCAAGATCACCTTCGTGATCGTCTTCGTGGGCATTTTCTTTACGACCCTGGCGGCCTTTGCGGTCGCAAAACTGAATTTCATAGGGAAGAACCTGCTTTTCTTCTATATTATTACAGGACTGATGATTCCGTTCCAGTCCTATGCCATCGCTCAGTTCATGATCATGAACAAGCTGAAATTCGTCAACTCACACTGGGCATTGATCCTGCCCTATCTGGCCAACCCCTTCGGCCTGTTCCTGGTGACCCAGAATATGAGGTCCATCCCGGACAGCTACGTGGAGGCGGCGGTCATTGACGGGTGCTCCAAGTTCCGTGTGTACTGGAACATTGCGGTACCCATGTGCATCCCGACCATTGTGGTCACCTGCTTTATGAAATTCATTGAACAGTGGAACAACTTCTTTGCTCCCCTGATCTACATCAACTCAACTGAAAAATTCACGCTGACCATGGGCATGCAGTCGCTGAAGGGATTCCGCTCAGCGGGAAGCCTGGCCTATATTCTGGCGGGCGTTATGATCTCCATGACAGTTCCCACACTGGTTTACGCGTTTGGACAGAATTTCCTGACAAGGGGAATCTCTCTGTCCGGTCTGAAAGGCTAGGAGGATACTTATGTTAAAAGGAATCTATTTTATGGGCTGGCAGAGAGATATGTGGAACTATCATCCCAGCCTTCCGATGAAAAACATGCAGATGGTGGAAGACATTGTTGACATGCACGGCAACATGCTGATCTGGTCTTCCCTGGGCAGCGGCGCCATCGGACTGCCCTACATGGAAAGAGAAGCCTACGAGCAGATCCCGCCCAGACTCCGTCTCTACGGCTACATGAATGACAAGGAGTTCCTGCATGAATGCGCGAAAAGGGATGTGAAGGTGTTCTCGGTGCTGTGGAAAGCCCAGCTGTGGGAGTTCGGTGCCGAATTCAACGAGGATGATACGGAGCTTCTTTCCCTGAATATACTAAGAGGCGCCTCCGACAACCACAAATATGTGGGCATGAGCGAGCTCTCCACCAACAAGTACCCGGCCATCTTTTCACCCATTGAGAAATTCTTCCCGGATGGACTTCTTGACTGGAAGGGAGAGAAAGTGGGCGATTTCCTGGAGGAGTTCAAATCCACCTCTCTGGAAGGCCGCAACATTCTTTCCAACTGGCTGATGGCCCCGAACCATGACCATAAATGTTATTCTCCATGCTGCAACAAGATCTCCTACAGAAGATACATGATGCGCGACGTGGAGATCATGATCGACGCAGGCGCGGGCGGACTGCACATCGACGAGTATGACACCCAGAAGCATGTGCTGCACAATGCCGGCTGCTTCTGTGACGAGTGCATGGACCAGTTCCGCACCTACCTGAAAGAAAATGACATTTCCCTTCCGGAGGATGCCGGGTGCAGCATCGACGAGTTCGACTACCGCCAGTATCTGCTGGGCAAAGGATACAAGGATGAAGACCTGCTGGCCTTCAATGCCAACGACCGCTGGAATATCCCGCTGTACCGCAATTTTGTTGACATGTCCATGGACGGCATCGAGAGAGTGGTCCGGGAGCTTTCCACCCATGCGAAGGAATATGCGAAGAGGACCCGCGGAGACGAGAACTTCCCCGTGACCGCGAACCTGTTCCAGTGCTTCCCCATTGCATGGAAGTGCAAGAAGTATCTTGACCTGCTGGCAGGTGAGAAGACCGACATCCGCCTCCGTCAGGACGGCTGGTACAAGTACGCCTTCGGCTGGCTGAACGGCAAGGATGTCTGCTTTGTGGAAGACCCCAACGCCTACGTGCGCGACATGATCGTGGATATCAAGAACGGCATCAACGACCGCTGCATCCTGTTCCTGCTGGAGCCCATCGCCCATGGTTTCCATGTGGCATTCCCGTATGGTTCCTGGCTGCAGAACCAGGTGAAGGATGCCTTCTGGCCGGACCTTCGCATGGTGAAAAAGCTTGGCGCATGGCTGGATGAGAATACGGATCTGTTCCCGAAGAACCCGCAGGCAGATATCGCGGTGGTCTACGATCTGAACTCCGCCTATGAGAACCTTTGGACAGAGCCGGACGATACCGGGGCTACCTCCACCTACAACAAAATCCAGAAAGTGGACCTGACCGGAGTGGAAGAACTTGGCAAGCAGGGCGCTTTCTCCGCGGACGGAACCTTCCCGCAGTTCTTCAGACTGGTGCAGAAGCTTTCGGATGAGCATGTTCTTTACAATGTCATCTACGAGAGCCCGGATGAGAAGCTGACACCGGAAAAACTGGCGGGCTACCGCACAGTGGTCGTGCCGGATGCCTTCCTGATGGATGAAGAGACGATGAAGGTGCTGAATGACTGGAAGGCAGCAGGAGGAGAACTGATCACCCTGTCCAGAAAAGCCGAAGCACTTGACGCCTGCGCCTGCTATGAAAAGAACGGCTGGGATGCCCTGGCGGCTGACCTGAAGGCGAAACCCGCCCGTATCTGCATGCAGGATTCCCCGAAGTACGGCATCTCCCTGCAGGACAACGGTGAGGCAAATGTGCTCCACATTGTCAACTACAATTTCAATGAAGAGACACATCGTATCGATCCGCTGGACGAGGTAAGCTTTACCGCGGCATTTGACACAGCCAATGTGGAGATCCGCACATTCCCGGAGAATGACAAAGTGGTGATCTGCCGCGACGGTGACAAGGTGACGGCAAAGAATCTGGGCATCTATACGATCCTCAGCTTTAAAAAGTAAATGATATTTTCAGTTTTATAAAAAACAGATCATTTCAGCTTTGAAATGCCATTTCAGTTTTATAAAAAACGGATCATTTCAGTTTTGAAATGACAGACTGCGTTTTATGATCGGAGGAAGGGTATGAAACGTTCTAAAGCAAATGAGATCATTCAGCATACCATCGATGTGGTCACGGCCGCGAAGTTCCCGCTTCCGCCTTTTGCCACCTATGGCCCGGAAGACTGGAAAAACCTGGATAAATCCGAGATCGAACTGGTTGAGAACATGCTCGGCTGGGATATCACGGATTTCGGCAGCGGCGATTTTGAGAAAATCGGCCTGACCATCTTTACATTCAGAAACGGAAACTTCTACGCAAAACAGAAATATCCGAAACCCTATGCGGAGAAACTTCTGTACGTGAATGACGGCCAGATCCTTCCGTTCCACTATCACTGGAGCAAGATGGAAGACATCATCAACCGCGGCGGCGGTGACCTGGAACTGACCATGTACAATTCCACAGAGGAGGATTTCCGTGACGTGGAAGGCGCCAGAGCCGGCAAACCCGGACAGTTTGCCGATACCGACGTGGTAGCCCATGTGGACGGCAAGGATATCGTGGTGCCGGCCGGCGGAAAAGTGATCCTGCATCCGGGCCAGAGCATCACCCTGATGCCGGGCCAGTATCATCAGTGGCAGGCCGTACCGGGCAAGGGAGATGTGATCCTGTTCGAAGTATCCACCACCAATGATGACACCATCGACAACCGGTTCCATACTGCCGGAGAGCGGATCCCGAATATCGAGGAGGACGAGCCGGCGAAATACCTGCTGTTTGCGGATTATCCGAAGTACACGGGATATTCCTTCATTA
>CACZSG010000294.1 GCA_902783665.1 uncultured Lachnospiraceae bacterium
CTCATTTTTGCTGTCTTACCGCCGGCCAAAATGAGTCACTGGTGAACGTCCCTCTGACTCACGAATAAATCTTCAAAAACATCTTATGATAATTGATATGCTTTCCGTTTTCGTTCCTGGAAGCTACAATATAGGAAAAACAATCCCCGAAGGAGGAGATCTTTTCTCTTTGGAGATAATCTGTCAACGCCGAGATATTCTCCCAGGTATAGGGGCCCCGGCCAGTTTTAATGTGAATGCCTGTCAGATAGTCCCCTCCGGGGATCATCTCCACATCCCGGGTCTTTTTCAATCCCATTTCCAGGGCATCTTTTTCATAGCACATCAAGCCGTATTCATAGCCGATTATGCCATGTCCGAAGATCCTGATCTCTTCTTTGCGGATCCGGCTGACCCAGAAAACACCGGGCAGAAAGGAAAGCCAGGCTTCCCTCTGCTCTTCCAGGTCTTTTGATACAACTGCATGCTCTTTCCGTGAAAGGTTCAGCCGCCACATTGGCGGAAATGTTTCAACCCATACCTGCCCGACCCGTTCTGTCCAGTCTGCATAGGCTTCTTCGACTTTTTTCAGATAACGGATCGCAAGCCGGGCTTTCAGGATCTCCCTCTCTTTCTCCTCCATTTTTTGCCGGATCAATGAAGGAAGTTCACTGTTTTCTTTTTCTTCCAGAATCTGCGCGCACTGCTCCAGAGAAAAGCCGCAGGCAAGAAGCGATCTGCTTAAGTTGAAACGCCGGGTGTCCACGACACAGTAGTAGCGGTATCCGTTTTCCTGGTTTACCTCCGGCCGGATAATGCCCATTTTTTCATAGTGGCGCAGCATATGCGTGGTTACGCCCAAAAGCCGGGACATTTCACTGATGGTATATTTTTCTGTACTGTTTGCGTCCTGTGGTTCGTTCATAACTGTCACTATTCCCGAAAAATGCCATTGAAAAAGATTTCTTATAATTCATGATACAGCTTTTCCCAGGAAAACTCAACATTTATGAAAATCAGAAAAGTATCCTCAAAGCATGCGTATTTTCAGAAAACCTTCGCACCATGCGAAGGTCCCGGGCAGGGGAACAAGCTGTGAATACTCCAGAGAAAAGCAGGAAGTCCCTGAAATCGTTGTATTAAGCATGCAGAGCCCCCCCTGATTTCTCCATTTCCGGCCCTTGACCTTCGCATCATAAGAAGGATTACACTCATAACTGAAAAGCCGGAGAAAAAATGTGTTCATGTCTGATCATCCCTTCCGGCAGGAAAAAAAAACATAAAGGAGGTATAACACATGAAAGTTAAGAAACTGATCGTCCCGCTAACCGCGGCATCCGCGCTTGTCCTCGCAAGTACAGCTATGGCTGAACCTGCCACCGGTACGGCTTCCGCAGACGGCTTTGGCGGCCCCGTATCCGTTACGGTCACCGTAGAGGACGGCACCATCACCGAAGTAACAGCCGAAGGAGATCTGGAGACTTCTCCTGTCCTCGGAAACGATCTGACACCGCTGGCAGACCAGATCCTTGAGGCACAGAGCGCCGAGATCGACGGCGTGGCAGGGGCTTCTGTCACCAGCGCGGCAGTGAAGACTGCAGCGGAAGCAGCCATTGCAGCCGCACAGGGAGGCGGCGCAGAGCTGGCCTTCACACCCGGCACTTACACCGAATCCGTAATGGGCAGAAATGCCGCTTTAACGGTAACTGTAACACTGGGTGAAAACACCATCGACAGCGTTGAGATCACCGAGCACAGCGAAACGCCTTATGTGGCCGGTGTCGCTCTGGAGCGCATCCCCGCACAGATCGTCGAAAAACAGACCACGAAGATCGACGCTGTTACAGGCGCCACCGTCACCAGCAGCGCCATCAAATCTGCAGTAAACGCAGCCATCGAAGAAGCAGGCGCTTCCGCAGCCGCTCTTCCGGACGGATACGCACAACCCCAGGATCCCATCGAGGAAACTGCCGACATCATCGTTGTGGGCGGCGGCGGAGCCGGAATGTCTGCAGCTGTGTCCGCACTGGAAAACGGTGCAAGCGTCATCGTCATTGAAAAGACAGCCATGCTTGGCGGAAACACAGTGGTATGCGGCGGTGTGCTGAATGCCGCTGATACGGAGTGGGCTTCCCAGTTCGACGTACAGACCGGAGAACTTGAGACCCTTGAAAGCTTCGCAGCCATGGACGTAAATGATTTTCCGGAAGCATATCAGGCAGACTTCCTCACTCTGAAGGATCAGATCAACGAATATCTGGCAGGAGATACTTCCAAACACTTCGACAGCATCGAACTGCACACCATCATGACCTACTACTACGGTCTGCGCGAAAGCCTGGACGGCGAGACAATCTACAGCGAATATGACCTTGCCTCCACCATGACACAGAACGCTATGGGCACTGTCAGCTGGCTGGAAGAAGAAGGCATGCAGTGGCAGGATGTTGTCACACAGGCTACCGGCGGCATGTGGAGACGCGGCCACAATCCCAGCATGGACAAAGGACAGGAATATGTCGCAGTACTTGGACCGGCTATCACTGAAAAGGGCGGCACCATCCTGTACGAGACCACCGGTCAGTCCCTTCTGACCGACGACGAAGGCCGTGTGTGCGGCGTGGAAGCCGTTCAGGCTGACGGCACACCTGTCACCCTCCACGCGAATAAGGGCGTCATTCTTGCCACCGGCGGCTACGGCAACAACCTGAAGATGGTACAGGAGACCGACAACTACTGGGGCAACATCCCGGACGACATCGGATGCACCAACGCTTCCGGTTCCACCGGAGACGGCATCGTCATGGCGACAGCCCTGGGCGCCGCCACCACCGGAACAGAGTTCACCCAGCTGATGGCCATTGCAGATCCGGAATCCGGAGACCTGTTCACCGGCCTCATCCCCATGTCCACCGCCAACTACATCTTCGTCAACAGCGAAGGAAACCGTTTCGTCAACGAAAGCGCTCCGCGTGATGTCCTTGCATCCGCAGCCATCGAAAACGGCGGAAACTTCTTCATGATCGCCGACATCAACATTGCCGAGGATTCCCGCTGGCTTTCCAACTGGGAAGAGCAGGTGGAACGCGGAAACACCATCATGGCCGATACACTGGAAGAGCTTGCCGACAAGATGGGCTACGACGAGACCCAGAAAGCAAACTTCCTTGCCTCCATCGAAGCCTACAACAGCTATGTGGACGCCGGAGAAGATCCGGAATACGGAAAGAGCAGCTTCGCGCTGAAGATCGAGGAAGCTCCGTTCTTCGCATCTCCGCGTAAACCGGCCATCCACCACACCATGGGCGGCCTGAAGATCAATGCTTCCACGGAAGTCCTCGACGAGGAAGGCAACGCCATCCCCGGCCTGTATGCAGCAGGTGAAGTGACCGGCGGCGTGCACGCAGGAAACCGCATCGGCGGCAACGCAGTCACAGACGCACTCACCTTCGGACGGATCGCCGGCCAGACCGCATCCGCACAGTAATAGTGGGACAATAGGGACGTTCGCCTCTGTCCCATAAAAGTATTCGGGCCAGAGTTACTCTGGCCCGTCACTTTTATGGGACAGAGGCGAACGTCCCTATTGTCCCACTC
>CACZSG010000295.1 GCA_902783665.1 uncultured Lachnospiraceae bacterium
ATTCGCAATAAAAAGTCATCCTTCTTAGATTTCGAAGGAATCACTCTTGGATCATGCATTTCCATCATCAACTGTAATCGATTTGACGGCACAGGCGTGATCATGCCAGCAGACATCCATCATCCCTTCGAGAATATCATTGGCTTTCAACAGATTTTTGAATTAGGTCAAAAATCCTTTCTAGAATACACCCCCATATCTGGAGAGTATTCTTTAGTTCAAGGTTTTGTCCATTTTCTTTGGGGAGACGGTGGTAAGTTTTCAAATTATCATGCTACCAGAAATTTGTTTTTTCTTTTCATCATTGTTATCTTAATCTTACTTTTGAAAAACATTACCGAAAGATCATTTTTACTTTTGATTTCTCTATTTTTTTACATGCCCTCATATAATCGCTACGCATTGATACTGCCCATTATGGTATTGCTGATTCAACCTAAGCTGAGGCAAAACCATCGTCTTTGGCTGATCGCTTACAGCCTTACCAGCGTACTTCACGCGTTATACTATCCCGCCTTTGGCGTTGCCATAGCTTTTGCATTTCTACCATTTGCGATCTGGTTACTGATAGATTACGTAAAATCAGGTATTTTCAAGGCAGAGCTTCAAACCTGGTCTTTTTATGTTTCCGTAATCCCCTGCGCGATTCTTCTTTGTATCATGTTACGCCCAGTCCTCGGCACTGCTCTGCACACCTTAGTTTACTCAAAAGCAAGTACGGTTTCGGAGGGTCTTGCGCGATTTGGCTCATCTCCTCCAACATGGTTTTTCCCCCTTCTTAATAGTCTGCCCATCCTAAAGTTTTGCCTATGGCATGGCTTGACGTTTTTACTGCCTGCTGCCTTTGTATGGCTCAGTGTCATGCTGCTTATGGAGCAGGGGAACATGACGATAAAAAACAAACGCCTTATCGTCAACAACTGGAAGGAATTCTTATTGCAGCTTTCCTTCGTGATCGCACCGATCATATCTTTTACTTTTTCAACACTCACAAAGCATTCCAAATCCATCTTTTCCAGATCTTTGGGAATGCTGATTGCTGAAACGATTATATTATTGGTGTACTATTGCAAAAAAGCATCCAAGGCGACCATTTTACTGACATGCATTTTATGCGCCAGCGCACTCTGCCTGTATACAGCAGACAATACGGAACCCATTGATTCGAGTCGTGCAACGATAACTCTTTCCCCCTGTTATTATGTTCCCGACACCTTCACGCGAGTTGATGATCAGGAAATCCAACTTCTCGGAAAAGGATTTTGTGATTCCGCAATGTATGAAAACATTGTAACTGCTTCAAAACAATATCAACCACTTATAAACAACAATCTCATGAACGTACCTGGACAATATGGTTATTTCTACCTAATGGAGGCATCCGGTACTGGAACCATCGAGCTAACTGAGGCGAAAGGATATGAGCGAGCAAAAGAAGCTTATGATGCAGCTCAAAAAACAAACAGCGTAATCGCCTTACCCTCGCGTTCCTATGAAATTTATTATTTCTACAAAAAAGTATTAACCTCCGGAGATTATGTGTACCAATCAGAAAATGGCACCTTTTTTCCTGCAGACGGTACACTGACCAATGCTGAGATTAAGAATAAAAACAAACAATATCATTTTATTGACGGCGCAACTGCGAAAGTAATAGACCCGCCTAAGGAAACTGATTTAAACGCCTTATCTGCTGCCTGGGGTGCTTCCTTTGACAGTTTGAAGGGCCTATTTGAGCAGCCATCCATAGAATATCAACTGACCCAGAATGATCACTCTATCAATATTACTTTTCCGGAAGGCTTGGAAGGTGAGACAGCCGATTTCCTATATTTGGAATTTGATGATTCGAACTTTACGGAACTTCTGACCTCTTCGGAAGCCGGTGCATTGTCAAAGTACTTTTTCCGAGCAATAAAAAATCCAAACCAGTTAGTGCATTTGTCTTACGTAGACGATGATGGCGAAGAGTATTCCATATCTTGCCAGCTTCTGGGCGGAAAACTGCTGATTCCTTTGGGCGGCGGTACGCATTGGCTTCTTCATTGCCATGCATCCATTTCCCTCCAACTGACGGATGCTGACACAAACCTCGCACTACCTAAAATTGAAAAGCTAGAGTTCCTTCAACTGAGAGATTTATAAAAAACAACGAAAAATCAGAAATGGCGCAGAAAATACTTGCATTCCAAGGAAAAAAGCTGTTAAATAGATATGGTATGTAAATGCCAGAAAGGGATAAATGCATGAGTAGTTTAAAAATACCCAAGGGCTATCATTCCGAGTTAAACCTCTATGATACCCAGATCGCAATCAAGACCGTAAAGGACTTTTTCCAGACGCTTTTGGCAGAGAGACTCAATCTCCTGCGCGTGTCTGCTCCTCTTTTCGTAGATCCGGCCTCCGGCCTGAACGATAACCTGAACGGCGTTGAACGCCCGGTCAAATTCGGCATCCGGGAGCAGAATGAGGCAGAAGCCGAGATCATTCATTCTCTTGCCAAATGGAAACGGTACGCCCTTAAAGAATACGGCTTCTCTCACGGCGAAGGCCTTTATACGGATATGAACGCCATCCGGCGCGACGAGGATACAGACAACATTCACTCCATCTACGTGGACCAGTGGGACTGGGAGAAGATCATCAGCAGGGAGGAACGGAACCGGGATACGCTTCACAAAGTCGTTCGCTCCGTCTACAAGGCACTGAAAAAGACCGAGAAGTACATGTCCATCCAGTATGATTACATTGAAGAGATCCTTCCGAAAGAGATCACCTTCATCACATCCCAGGAACTGGAAGACAGATATCCGGGCACCACACCGAAGGAACGGGAATACCGGATCGCAAAGGAATACGGCGCTGTATTCATCGAACAGATCGGCGATCTGCTTGCCTCCGGGGAAAAACACGACGGAAGAGCTCCGGACTACGACGACTGGAAACTGAACGGCGATATCCTGGTCTATTACCCGGTCCTTGACATTGCCCTGGAGCTCTCCTCCATGGGAATCCGGGTGGATGAAAACTCTCTTGCCGAACAGCTTGAAAAGGCAGGCTGTCCGGAGCGGGCACAGCTGCCGTTCCAGAAAGCCATCCTGGAAGGCGATCTGCCTTATACCATCGGCGGAGGCATCGGCCAGAGCCGCATCTGTATGTTCTATCTGCGCAAAGCGCATATCGGGGAAGTACAGTGTTCCCTGTGGCCGGACCATATCAGGGAAGAAGCCGAAAGGCGCGGCGTGAAGCTCTTATAATACGGGACAAGGGGACGTTCGCTTCTGTCCCGCTAAAGTATTGAAGGCACTGCAGAATGCAGTGCCTTCTCACTTTAGTGGGACAGAAGCGAACGTCCCCTTGTCCCTGTCAGATCTCTCTTGTCGCTTCTTTCAGCCACGCGGCTTCCTCCGGCGGCAGGAAAGGCGATACCGTTTCAAACACCTGTCTGTGATATGCATTCAGCATCTCCCGCTCTTCCGGGCTCATCTGCTCCGGCACTACCGCATCCAGATCGAACGGAGCCATGGTCAGATACTCAAACCGCATGAACTGTCCGTACTCTGTCTTTTCATCTTTCCGGCAGAGGATCAGATTCTCATGCCGGATCCCGAATTTCCCGTCCACGTAATAGCCGGGTTCATCCGAAGTGACCATGCCTTCTTCGAACACGGCACTGTCGTTGCGTTCCGGAACGACTTTCCATCTGAATCCGTTCGGTCCTTCATGCACATTCAGCACATAGCCGACGCCGTGGCCTGTTCCGTGGTTATAATCCACGCCCAGCGCCCAAAGCGGACCTCTGGCAAGATAATCCAGATTCATTCCCCTGCATCCGTACAGGAATTTCGCGTTTGCAAGCGCAAGATGCCCGCACAGAACGGCCGTGAAATATTTCTTCTCTTCATCGGTGACCGGTCCCATCACGATGGTCCTTGTCACATCCGTCGTGCCGTCCAGGTACTGTCCGCCGGTATCTGCCAGAAGGAAGCCATGGGGCTGTACTTCGGTGTCAGATTCCGCCGTCGGTGAATAGTGGATGACGGACGCGTTCGCGTCATAGGCAATGATGGGATCGAAACTGTTGCCCAGGAAACCTTCCTGGCTGCTTCTGAATTCGTACAGTTTTTCTGCTGCCGAAAGCTCTGTCATCCGCTCTTTTCCGACATTGTTCTTCAGCCAGTAGATAAAGCGGGTCAGCGCAACGCCGTCTTTCACATGGGCCTGGCGGATGTTTTCGGTCTCCGTCTCATTTTTGACGGCTTTCATCAGCAGCGTGGGATCCGGTGCGTCCACAAAGGTCCGCTCTTTTCCGTCCGCCGTATTCATGACACTGGTGATCAGCCTGCTGTTCGCCTTTCCTTTATCGGCCATCACGGTCAATTCCGAAGACAATTCCCGGGCATAGGCGTAGATTCCGTCATACGGGGAAAGAGAGACACCATCCGCCGCAAGGGAAGACTTTACTTCATCGCTGATTGCTTCCTTCTGGATAAAAAGCACTGCCGAGTCTTTCTCAACGGCAAGGTATGAAAGGAAAACCGGGTTGCAGTGCACATCATCTCCGCGAAGGTTCAGAAGCCACGCAATGTCATCGAGGCTGGCAAGAAGCAGAACGTCCGCCTTCTTTTCCAGCATTTTCTCACGTACTGCAGCCAGTTTATCTGCCCTGGTCACTCCGCACCATCTGACATCCATCTCCCAGACAGGTCTGCAGGAAAGTGCCGGACGGGTTTCCCATACCTGGCCGACCAGGTCATATTCCCCGTTCAGCTTAACACCCTTCGCCGACAGCTTTTTCTGCAGTTCTTCCGCCTCTTTCGCGCCTACGCATCTTCCGTCGAACCCCAGCGTCATCCCGCCGGTCAGCGTTTTTTCCAGGTATTCATGAATAGTCGGCACTGCCGGCTGTCCCATTTTGTACAGCGTCACGCCGGTGCCTTCCAGCTGGCGTGAGGCCTGGAGAAAATAACGTCCGTCCGTCCACAGGCCGGCGTGATCCTTCGTGATGACCGCGGTTCCGGCGGAGCCGGTAAACCCGGTGATGTACTCTCTGCACTTAAAATAGTCTCCCACGTATTCGGAACCGTGGAAGTCCTCGGTAGGCACCAGATATGCATCGATGCCTTTTTCGTCCATCACGGCACGCAGCGCGGCCAGACGGGAGGGAATGAGGTTGTTCATAGTTTATCCTTTCATAAAATCACGGTGTTCTTTCCGGAGCGATGCCAGCTGGCATCGTTTGCGCGGATACTCACAAATCGAGGCACCGCCTGCAGCAGTGCCTCGATATGGTCAGTTGTTAACCTGTTTGTCCGAAGACCAGGGTGACAGGCACCCTCAGTCATTCATTGGTTTCCGGATCAGCGTCCGAACTGTGCGTCGTTGTTTCCGGAATCGGTCATCCACATTTCAAGCATGTTGATCGGGTCGTTGAAGTCTGCGATCCAGCCCTCACGAGCCATGTCGAAGTGGCCCTGTTTTCTCTCGTCAAGGAATACGTTCCACTCCTGCTGCTCGATGGTGATGTTCGCGCCGATCTGGGCGAAATCCTGCTGCAGGGACTCAGCAATGGCGATGTGTCCGGATGTCGGGTTTGTGATGTAGGTGATGTTGATCGGAGTCTCTTCGGAAAGCATGCCGTCTTCTGTGAATTCGAAGCCAGCTTCCTTCAGAAGTTCGATACCTGCTTCAACGTTTGCATCGTAAGCGTCAACGGTCGGATCAAAGTAACCGCCGGTCTCTTCGCCTGCCCATTCGGAGGTAACCGGATAGGTGTAAGCGTCGTCGTTCGCGCGGAAGATTCCGCCGTTGCCGTCCAGCATTCCTGTCGGGATGAAGGTGGAAGCCGGTTCCTGACCGGTCTGGCCGATGTTCTCGCAGATGTAGTCACGGTCGATCAGCATGGAAAGACCTTTTCTCATGTTGGCAGCCTGTTCCGGAGTCATGCCTTCGAACAGAGAGCTGTTAACGTTGAATGCTACATAGTAGGTTCCAAGTTCGCCAACGATGTTGAATTCCGGATTATCAAGAAGGGAAGCGATCTCGTCGGTCGGAACGCTGTCGGCGAAGTCGATGTCGCCGGCGTTGTAAGCTGCGAAGATAGCGGTGTCATCTGCGCTCAGCATGAACTCAAGGCGCTCAAGCTTCACTTCGTCTGCGCGGTAGTAGTTCGGGTTCTTCTCGTAAACCATGCTCTCTTCATGTTTCCACTCGGTCAGAACGAAAGCGCCGTTGGAAACGAAGCCGGCTTCCTGAGCCCATTTTCCGGGGGTCTCTTCCCATCCTTCAGCAGCTTCAACAGCAGCCTGTTTTACCGGGAAGTAGGTCGGGAATGCAAGAAGGTCTGTGAAGTATGCGCACGGAGCAGCCAGAACAACGGTCAGAACCTGTCCGTCTTCGCTTGCTGTAACCTGAAGCGTTCCGTCATCGTTTCTTGCGATCGCGTCGAACATGTAGAAATAGTCAGCACCGGTCTTCTCGTCAGCGGCACGGTTCCAGGAATAAACGAAATCGTTGGCGTTCAGAGGATCGCCGTCGCTCCATTTCAGGTCCGGTTTCAGGGTGATGGTCCAGGTCAGGCCGTCTTCGGAAACGTCGATGGTATCAGCCAGGGCATTCTCCACTTCGCCGTCTGCATTGTAGGAGCAAATTCCCACGAAAGAGTTGGCAGCCAGGCAGGCACCGTCTACGGAAGAGTTCAGCGCCGGGTCAAGGTAAGCCGGTTCGCTGGCCAGGTTCAGCTTCAGCGTCGTGTTGTCGCCGTTCTCCGCAAACATGAAGAACTTGGTGGCATAAGCGTTGCTGTAGATGCCGGTAACTTCCGGTTTCTGAAGATATACATCGTTGTAGTAGTAGATCGGGATGACAGCGCCTGTATCCATCAGTATGTCTTCAGCCTGATGCATCAGCGCCTCACGCTCTGCCATGTCTGTCTCAGCTTTGATCTGTGCGATCAGAGCATCGTACTCTTCCCAGTCCGGAGCTGCTTCAGAAGATTTTGCCATTGCCGACATCGGAGATACGGCAAGTACGCCGGCAGCAACAAAAAGTGCTGTTAACTTCTTTGCGTTCATTTTGATTCCTCCTTGTATGAATAATACTTTAATGCGTTAATATCGCATCAATTTAAATTGTATCACTACTGTCACATTCATGCAAGAGCTTATTTGTTCCCGTATGTGACAAAATATCTGTTCCCGTATGCGGCAGGATTACTTATTCCAGCATGCGACAAAATGTCCGTTTCCTCTGTCTTCCAGCTTCGGGCATTCCTGCGCGCATTTTTCCGTGGCATAACGGCAGCGGGACCTGAACGCGCAGCCGGAGGGCATGTTCATGGGACTGGGCACATCGCCCTCCAGAACGATCCTCTTCCTCTGCCTTGTGATCTTCGGATCCGGAATGGGAACGGCGGAAAGCAGGGAAATGGTGTACGGATGCTGGGGATGGTCGTTCAGCTCGTCCGCATCCGCGATCTCCACGATCTTGCCCAGATACATTACCGCGATCCTGTCCGAAATATGACGCACGATCAGCAGGTCGTGGGCGATGAAAAGGTAGGCTACGCCAAGCTTGTCCTGCAGGTCCTCGAACATGTTCACCACCTGCGCCTGAATGGAAACATCCAGCGCGGAGACAGGCTCGTCGCAGACAATGAATTTCGGGTCCACCGCCAGTGCCCTGGCGATACCGATCCTCTGCCGCTGTCCTCCGGAGAATTCATGGGCATAGCGGGTTGCATGCTCAGCATTCAGACCGACCAGTTCCATCAGATGCAGGATCTTGTCCCTGCGCTCTGCTCTTGTCTTATAAAGCTTATGCACATCCAGAGGTTCCCCGATGATATCCTCTACGGTCATTCTGGGGTCCAGGGAGGAATACGGATCCTGGAACACCATCTGCATGCCTTTACGAAGCTGTGTAATGTTTCTGTCCGTCACCGGCTCGCCGTTGAACAGCACTTCGCCGCCCGTCGGCTCATAAAGCCTGAGAAGGGTTCTTCCCACGGTGGTCTTTCCGCACCCGGATTCTCCTACCAGTCCCAGGGTCTCTCCCGGTTTAATGGCAAATGAGACGCCGTCGACAGCTTTCAGCCAGGTCTTTTTCATGAAGCCGGTACTGACCGGAAAATACTGTTTCAGATCTTTTACTTCTACCAGATATTCACTGCTCATGCCGTCTCACCTCCTTTTCCGTTTTCCATTGCCATTTTCTTTACGTTCATCCAGCAGGATGCCATATGGGTATCAGAAAGGGCAATTTCCTGCGGTTTCTCGGTCAGGCAGATCTTCATCGCATTGTCGCAGCGGCTGCAGAAGGCGCAGCCCTTCGGCATATTCAGCAGGTTGATCGGGGTTCCCGCGATGGGGATCAGCCGTTCTTTGCTGTTGGTCACGTTCGGGATGGATCTTAACAGTCCCTTGGTGTATTCATGGCGCGGATCATAGAAAATGTCGTCCGCCGTACCGCGTTCGCAGATGCTTCCGCCGTACATGACAATGATCTTGTCGCACATGTCGGCGATGACGCCAAGGTCGTGGGTAACCATGATGATGGCCATGCCCAGCTTTTTCTGCAGGTCCTGCATCAGTTCAAGGATCTGCGCCTGAATGGTCACGTCCAGTGCTGTCGTCGGCTCATCGGCGATCAGGATGTCCGGTTCGCAGGCAAGGGCCATGGCGATCATGACACGCTGCCGCATGCCTCCCGAAAGTTCATAGGGATACTGTTTGATCCGGCGCTGAGGCTCGTTGACACCGACCAGTTCCAGCATTTCCACTGCCCTGGCCCTGGCCTGTTCCTTCGTCTTGTCGGTGTGAAGAAGGATGGCCTCCATCAGCTGGCTGCCGATGGTGAACACCGGGTTCAGGCTGGTCATGGGGTCCTGGAAAATGATGCTGCAGTGTTTTCCTCTGAAGGACTGCATCTGTTTGCTGTTCCATCCGGACATGTCCTCTCCTTTGAAAAGGACGCGTCCGCCAACGATACGGCCGGTCTCCGCCAGGATCTGCATGATGGAATAGGCCGTCACGCTTTTTCCGGATCCGGACTCTCCCACAATACCCATGATCTCGCCCGGTTTTAATGTAAAGGATACGCCGTTGACGGCTTTCACCTCTCCGGAATCTGTAAAGAAAGAAGTATGCAGGTCTTCTACCTGTAAAACATAATCATTCGTATTCTGTGTGCTCATCCTATCACCTCCTCAGTTTCGGGTCGAAAGCGTCCCGCAGTCCGTCTCCCAGCAGGTTGAAGGAAAGAACCAGAAGACAGATCACAATGGCCGGAATGACCAGCTTATGGGGATAACTCTGCATACCCTCACGGGCCGCGTTTGCCAGCGAGCCCAGGGACGGCATCGGAGCCTGTACGCCAAGACCGATGAAGCTCAGGAAGCTTTCGGTGAAGATGGCGGAAGGGATCTGCAGTGCCGTGGAGATAAAGATCACGCTGAGGCAGTTCGGAATGATGTGTTTCCGGATGATCCAGCCGGATTTCGCACCGGTAGCCTGGGCAGCCAGCACATACTCGTTTTCTTTGATGGACAGGATCTGTCCGCGGATCAGACGGGCCATGCCGACCCAGTACAGCAGACCGAACACGATGAACAGTGAGATCATGTTGACACCCAGCTTCGCCAGCTGAGTACCTTCAATAGCGGGCGCCAGTGTGCTTTTCAGCACCACGGAAAGCAGGATGACCATCAGCGTATCGGGAAGCGAATAGATGATATCAACGATACGCATCATGATCAGGTCGACGCGTCCTCCCATGTAGCCCGAGATACTTCCGTAGAGAAGTCCGATGATCAGCACCAGCAGGGCCGCGAAAAATCCGACGAACAGGGAAACTCTGGTCCCGTAGAGAACACGCACCAGATAGTCACGGCACTGTTCATCCGTTCCAAGGATATGCGGGAACAGCTTTTCGCCTCCATCAATGACTTTCTGCTCATTCTTGGACCACTCGAAAGGAGCAAGGTTTTTGGCCGTCTTGTCTCTTCTTCCGTTCACCGAGATCATCTCGGAATATTCGTAGGGGATGACAGCCGGTCCGACGACCGCCGCCAGAATGATGATGCACAGCATGATAATACTGAAGACCGCCAGCGGATTTTTCATCAGCTTCTTCATACCATCCTTGAAAAAGGTGGTGGATTCGCTCATGACCTCCTGCTGGGCCTTCTCCTCTTCCGTCGCAAGTTCAAACTTTGACAGATCGATCTGCACGCCAAGAGGATTCTTTTTGAATTCGTTCTGTTCGTTATTCATGAAAGTTCCTCCTTTAGTCAAATTTGATGCGCGGGTCGACCAGCTTGTAGACCAGGTCGCTGAGCAGGTTCATGACAACCATCAGGGACGCCAGGAAAATGGTGGTGGCCATGATCATGGGATAGTCCCGGTTGGTGATGCCGGTAACAAATTTGGAGCCAAGTCCGCCGATGGTAAAGATGTTCTCCACCACCAGGGAGCCGGTCAGAATATAGGCAAGCATCGGTCCCACATAGGTGATGACCGGAATCAGCGCGTTCCTTAAGGCATGCTTGAAGATCACTTTCACCACCGGGACGCCTTTGGCCCTTGCGGTGCGGACATAATCCTGTCCCAGGGCGTCAAGCATGCTGGTCTTTGTCAGTCTGGTGATATAGGCCATCGGGTACAGGGACAGCGCGATGACCGGCAGGACATAGTTCTGGTTCGTGGTGGAGAACACCGGGAACCAGCCCAGCTGGATACAGAAGATCAGCAGGAGCAGGGTCGCCAGCACGAAACTGGGCACCGCCGTAGCCAGAGTGGACAGGAAGATGATCAGTCTGTCCGGCCAGCGGTTCCTGTTCAGAGCCGCAATACTTCCCATCACCACGCCGATGATCACGGCCACGACCGCTGCCATTCCGCCAAGTCTCGCGGAAACGGCGAAGGATTCAAACACCGTCTTGGAAATCTCTCTTCCTGTCTTTAACGAGACGCCGAAATCACCCTGCAGAAGCCGCCTCATATAGATGAAATACTGAACCGGAACAGGTTTGTCCAGGTTGTAGCGTTCCATCAGCACCCTCTCCACCTCCGGGCTGAGTGCCTTCTCACCACTGAAAGGACCTCCGGGAATGGCATTCATCGCAAAGAAGGTAATGACACTGATGACCAGTACCGTGAGGACAGCAAGAAGAATACGTTTAACAACATACTTCGCCAAGAAACATCACTCTCCTTTTCTTATTCTGCATGCGACCGCGCACAGACGAACCCGTACCCCTGCAAAAACGCAATGAAAAAGGCAGTTCCGCAAAGAACTGCCTTGGGGCTCCTCTGAAGATACCACCGTGTTTTGTTTTTCTGACAGAGATATCCGTACGTTCCATGCAAACAATATGCCTTATTTTATTACAGGAACAATACGTTTGTCAACTAAAGACAGCTTCTGCCGAAAGATTCTGAACATCCGGTGATCTTCGGTTTTTCAGGCGTCTGTATCAGCGTTTTGCCAGACGGATCACATTCCAGGAAGCCTTGTGCAGGCTGGCTGTTACAGTACGTCCGTCCACCGTGGTGCCGGACTGGCACTTCGGTGCCACGCGCTGCGCATCGGCGGAGTTGGTGGCTTTCAGGTCATCACACTCCAGAACCAGATGTTCCACCACGTCGTAACCGGCAAAGCTTCCGATGTCGCAGGTCAGAACGATGTCATCCTTCAGGTCACGGTTGACGGCGAAGATGGTAAGCTCTTCCGCTTCCTCGTTCCATACAGCTACGGATTCCACGTCCGTTACGTCCGTATAACCCTTTGTATCATGCTTTGAGGAATTCAGCACCGGCTGCAGGGCAATGCCGCGCCCGTATCTGGAAGCATGCAGGTACGGATAGTAAATGGTCTGGGTCCAGGCGCCGCCGTCCTTCTCTGTCATGATGGGAGCGATGACGTTCACCAGCTGAGCCAGGCAGGCCATGCGTACACGGTCGGAATGTTTGATCAGTGTGATCAGCATCAGGCCGACCAGCAGCGCGTCCTCGAAAGTGTAGCGGTCCTCAAGCAGCGCAGGTGCCTGCTGCCACGGACGGTTCTTCATGGTATCGTTGTCGCCGGCATTGGAATGGAACCAGACGTTCCACTCGTCAAAGCTGAGGTTGATATCCTTCTTGCCGCGTTTTTTCGCCTTCACGAAATCGCAGGTGGCGATGACGGTCTTGATGAAGTGATCCATTTCCATGGACAGAGCCAGGAAATCTTCCGTATCATTGTCCGGGTTTCCGAAATACTGATGCAGAGAAACGAAGTCCACATAGTCATAGGTGTGCTCCAGTGTGGTCGCCTCCCACTGCGGGAAGGTCGGCATGCCCGTATTGGAGCTTCCGCAGGATACCAGTTCGATGGTCGGGTCGATCAGCTTCATGGCCTTGGCTGTCTCCTGAGCCAGGCGGCCGTATTCCTCGGGCGTCTTCGCGCCGAGCTGCCAGGGACCGTCCATTTCGTTTCCAAGACACCAGGTCTTGATTCCGAGCGGATCTTTTACACCATGGCTGATACGCAGGTCGGAATATTTTGTTCCGGAGGGATGGTTGCAGTACTCCAGCAGGTTGCAGGCATCCGCAACGCCTCTGGTACCCAGGTTGATGGCCATCATGATCTCGGAATCCACCGCTTTGGTCCATTTTGCAAACTCATTCATTCCGATCTCATTGGTCTCCAGGCTTCTCCAGGCAAGCTCAAGCCGTTTCGGTCTCTGCTCCACCGGGCCCACGCTGTCCTCCCAGACAAAGCTGGACACAAAATTTCCGCCCGGATAGCGGATAATGGGAACATTCAGTTCCTTCACAAGCTGCATGACATCTTTTCTGAAGCCGTTCTCGTCTGCCGCCGGATGTCCGGGCTGATAGATGCCCGTATAGACTGCCCGTCCCAGATGCTCAATAAAGGAACCGTAAATCCTCTTGTCGATCCGGGAGATACGGAAATCCTTGTCGATGATCATGTTCGCGAATTTTTTCATGCTTCTTCTCCTCACAGTAAATAATGGGTCTGTTGCCATTAGTAAGATAAAAGATTTTTTTTCTTATTGCAATCCCAAAATCATACGGATTTCAGGGTGGGGTATTTGAACGCTCCCGGAAAACGATCCTGATCCGTTCTCTTTCAGATTATCTGCAGGATATTTACGGAATGCGGAAGCAGTTCGACTTCCATTCCTTCCCGGAAAGTCCCGAGTTCGCGTCTCCCGGGCTCCACCTCCGTGCGGTCGATATCGTTGTAGGACTCTGTGCTGTTACCGCTGATATAATACTGGGTCACTGTCCCCTCAGCTTCGAAGGAAAGCGTGATACTCTGAGTCTTTTCCGGATCTTTGTTCACCACGGCGACTGCCGTTCCCGGCCTGTCCGAAAATGCGGTGACCAGCACGTCCAGCAGTTCCGTGTCCGTGGGCGTTCCGTCTTTTGCCCTCAGCTTACCGCAGGGCAGATCCTCCGTCCAGGCGTCGATCACCGTGTCCCCCAGCAGGTTCACGTACAGGTCAAAAACATGATAGGTCGTCCGCAGGACTATGCCGTTCTCGTGCGTGAAGATGCATCCCCTGGTGTTGACGACCGGCGCGAAATTCGCCATGCCCACTATGTCGCAGTTCCGGTTGACCATATTCAGGAAGCAGGCGGTAAACACGGCGTCCGCCATGGTATACTGCGAATTGATGTCATTTTTATCCCTGGGAAGCAGGTACTCTTCCTTTGTAAGCGCCTGCTGCACCGTATGAACGCCCGGATGATACCAGCCCCGCAGGTTCCATTCGTCGAAAGCGATCCGGATCTGCTTTTCAAGGCCCATGGCCTCCAGCAGGCCTCTCACCTTCCGGACGGAATGCCCCATATCGTTCGTGTAGACCATGGAAGCTTCATAATCCGCGAACTCGTTGGTATTGTGGATGGGGTCCCAGTATTCATGGATGGAGATCCAGTCCAGGAATTTCCCGCAGCTGCGCAGCAGGCTGATGTTCCAGTCCAGGTCCGTCAGGGCAGCTGCCGTCAGCTCGATCCGGGGATCCACATGCTTCATCATCTTGGCAGCCTCCGTTGTCAGCGCGGCCCATTCAGCAGCAGACTTCGCGCCGATCTCCCAGAATCCGTAATTTTCATTCCCGATGCTCCAGTATTTCACATCGAAAGGTTCCGTGTGACCGTTTCTGATGCGCTGCTTCGCATAACTGCCTTCCTGCGGCAGGTTGCAGTATTCCACCCAGTCGCTCATCTCTTCCGCGCTGCCGGTGCCCGCATTGGTACAGATGTACGGCTGACAGCCGATCTTCCGGCACAGCGCGATATACTCATCCGTGCCGAAAGTATTCGGTTCCTCAACCCGCCAGGCCTTGTCAAACTGAGGCGTACGTTCCGGTCCCACGCCGTCCTTCCAGTGGTAGGAAGAGACAAAGCATCCGCCCGGCCAGCGCAGAATGGGCACATGGATCTTTCTCATCGCCTCAATGACGTCCGTCCGGAAACCATCTTCATCGGAAAGCGGGTTACCGGGATCATATACCCCGCCGTAGATCTGCCTGTGAAAATGTTCTATGAAATGCCCGTACAGCATGGGATCCCGTCTGCCGATGACCCGATGCCTGTTCATATACAGTTTCATGTCAGGCTCCTTTCCTGCTGTGTTCCTCAATCTCGTCTTTTCCTTGCCAGCCAGAATTAAGCCTTCCGTTCCCGCTGACAGGTGTCGCTCTTTTTAACCCTTCACTCCGCCTGCCGTCATACCTTCAATGAAGTACTGCTGGAACAGCGCGAACAGAAGGAGGATCGGCAGAATGGCAAAAACAGAACCGGCGATCAGGATATCATAGTTGTTTCCGTACGGGGACAGCAGGCTCTGCAGTCCGACAGGAAGCGTGATCTTGTTGTTCTGGTTGATGACGATCATGGGCCAGAAGAAATTGTTCCAGCTGGACATGCCCTCGTAGATGCCCATGGAGGCAAAGGCCGGTTTCATCAGCGGAAGCATGATGCGGGTATAGATCCCGTATTCCGAGCAGCCGTCCACACGTCCCGCGTCCAGGAAGTCCTTCGGAATTCCGGACAGATACTGCCGGAAGAAAAAGATCAGCATCGGAATGACAATGTAAGGAAGAATGATACCTGTGTGCGTGTTGATCAGGTGCATGCCGATGATCAGCTTGTACAGCGGAAGAATGATGACCTCTGTAGGAACCATCATGACCAGGAGAACCAGAAGGAAGAAGAAGCCTTTTCCTTTGAACTCGTACATGGCAAAACCGTAGCCTACAAAGGAACTGAGTACCAGTGAGAGCACCACCTGCAGCACCGTCACCTTCAGGCTGTTCAGATACCAGGTCACATAGGCGTTGTTGCCGCTGAACAGAAGACGATATTCATCCAGGTTGGCATGAGCCCAGTCGATCCTGAAGTTAAGACCGTTTCTCATCAGTTCCTGGCCTGGGCGCAGGGAAGCGACAAACAGGAGGGCCAGCGGAAGAAGTGTGATCACGGCGACCCCAACGAAGAAGATCACCAGCAGGACTGTCTTTGGAATGGATTTTTTCATGGTCCTATTTCTCCTTTCTTCCGAATGTTCCGTTGATAAACAGCTGTATGACATTCACGACAAGCACGATCAGCAGGAATATGACGCCGATGGCACTGGCGATCCCCATGTTGCCCTGCTCAAATCCCATGCGGTAGAGCATGCCGACCAGCGTGGTTCCCACGTTGTTCGGAGACTTGTTTCCGTTGAAGATCATGTAGGACTCGGAGAACATAGCCATGCCGCCGAAGATGGAGATCGTCAGCACATAGATGGTAGTCGGCTTCAGCAGAGGTATGGTGATATAACGGAACGTCTGCAGGGTGCCTGCTCCGTCGATGGCGGCGGATTCATACAGTGAGCTGTCGATCTGCTGCAGTCCGGACAGATAGTACATCATGTTGACTCCTGTCCACCTCCACAGGCACAGGAAAAACAAAATGATCCAGACCGTCAGCGGTGTACGCAGCCATACGATCGGCTCTTTCCCGAAAATGCCGATCACCTGGTTCATGAAGGACCCTTCCAGCTCACCGAACATGAGCCGGAAGATCACACCTGCAACAACAACAGAGGTAAGTGCGGGAATAAAGGTGATACTGCGGAAAAATGACTTTGCGCGCATATGTCTGCTGTTCAGCATGGCCGCCATGACAAGCGGAATGGGGATCATCAGCGCGCAGGAAACAATGGTGTAGAATATGCTGTTTCTCAATGCCTTCCTGAAAACCGCGTTCGGCAGGATCTTGGCATAATTTTCAAATCCGATAAATGTCGACTTCGCGCCTGCTACATTCTGAAAACTCATGATCACCATGTTGACGATCGAGTACGCGAAGAAAATGACGAAAGTGATAACAAAGGGTGAAATAAACACGTAGGGTGCTATTTTCTGGGAATAAAGAAACTTTGTACTGAATTTCTTTTTCTTGGGCACGTTCTTTTCCATACGACCTCCAGGTTCTTTTGCTCATACAGAAAACGGCGCAGGAGCAACTGCTCCTGCGCCGCACTCCTTTAAGAATCAAATTCCATTCTTACGTCCGGCACGGCCGTCCGTATTTTAGAAGATGATGCTGTCCTGCTCTTCCTGAAGCAGATCTGCAGCAGGTGTATCCAGAGAAATTTCAAATGCATTTGCATAGGTTGTGGAAACCAGTGTTGCATAGGTTGTGGAATACAGGCCGGAGATGTCAGGAGCTGTCAGGTCTGTTCCGTTTGCTTTCAAAATGTCAAACGGGTTGGTCAGGAAGTATTTCAGGAACTTGTTGTCCGGATTCTCGGTGATTTCCGGATCATCCCAGAGTTCTGTACGGATCGGGTCAAAGCCAAGGTTGTTCCACTCGTAGGTGCAGCCTTCCTTGGACAGTTTCGCGAATGCAAGGAAATCTTTCGCGAGCTGCTCGTTCGCGGTTCCCTTGATAACGGATGTACCGGTACCGCCCTGAAGGACTTCACGTACATCTCCCTCGTTCCAGACCGGGATCTGATAGATGCCCATCTTCTGGTCAAGGTCAGGCATGTAGTCTGTGAATCTTCCCATGTACCACAGCGGCATAAGAACAGAGGCAACTCCGCCCTGATCCAGGAAGCCGTACCACTCTTCTGTATGGAAGCCGCCGCCCGGAGCAACGATTACGATGCCGAGGTCGATCATCTCACGGATCTTGTCGATAACCTGGATATGCTCGTCGGTTACAAGGTTCGGATTTCCTTCTTCGTCAACATACTGAGCGCCAAGCTCAAGCATCATCAGCTGCGGAAGGAACAGGTCGTTGGTCTCAACAGCTGTCATCGGTTTGCCGGTCTTCTCAAGAACGGTCTTACCTGCTTCAATATAGTCATCCCATGTAACGATGTCTGCCGGGTCGATGCCAGCTTCATTCATGATGTCCATGTTGTAGTAGGCAACAGTTGCGCCAAGGTGGAAGTCTACGCCGTAGTAGTTACCGTCGCGGTCGCCGTACATGGTGACACGGGACATAACAACATCGTCCTTATACGGTTCAACAGCATCGTTGATGGGGATCAGATAGTCTTTATTCACGAAAGATCCATAGTAGCCGATCTCGATATCAGCGATATCCGGTGTTCCCTCTCCTGCTTCGCAGGCGGTAAGAAGTTTTGTATGCAGAGAATGAGATTCTCCATTGGTAACTGTCAGGTTGATGGGACGGTCCGGATTCTGCTCATTCCATACATCTGCCATGCTGGTCCAGAATGCTACGTGCAGTTCCTGGAATGTCCAGAATGACATCTCTGTGCCGCCGTCAACAAAGGTGTTGGTTCCCTGTGTGGAGCCGTCATCGGAAGCAGCTGCCGGCATTGCGCCGAACATGGCTGAACCAACGAGCGCTGCTGCCAGAACAGTTGTCATCAGTCTTTTTTTCATGGGTTTCTCCTTTCATAATTGCATTTAAAAATGAGTTTTCGAGTTGCTTACCTGAATCAACATTAGTCTTAATTTGACAATTTGTCAAGGGTATCTTTCTGGTTACCGGTTCTTTTTGTTGTGAATATTGTCTGTCATAGTTTGTGAAACCGTATTGGAAATTGAAATACTCTAACAAAAGGAGGAATTTATAGATGCGAAGTTCATTGACAAATCTGACATTTAACAAAAATGCAACAAAATGCTGCCGGGATATATTTTTATTTACTTCGTATGTTGCATTATTCTTTCCCGGACGGCAGGAGTCCTGCCTGCCGGCGCGTCCGGGAACACCCTCATTCATAATCGGGAATACCCTCATTCATAACCGGGAATACCCTCATTCATATAACTCTTTAATAAAATAAAACATAAAAAAGGCATGAAGCCCTCTGATGTGACTTCATGCCTGATATTCCGAAACGCTGCCTTATATATTTTTCAGAAGCTTCTATACTCTTCCATAATGGCGCGCAGCCGCTCCGCATTCTGTTTCGTATTCTTCCCGTCAAACACGGCGGATCCCGCCACGCACACA
>CACZSG010000296.1 GCA_902783665.1 uncultured Lachnospiraceae bacterium
GATACCGCGACTGCCAACAACAGTGCCTTTATCATGCGCCGCACCACATAAATCACGCACAGCACCGCAAAGAAAGGGGAAAAGCAAATTGGAAACTATAGTCTCACTGAAACACGTTACAAAAGAATACCATCTTGGCGAAAAAGCCTTCCGTGCATTGGACGATGTCTCACTGGACATCGGAAAGGGCAAGTTTGTTTGCGTTCTGGGACCCTCCGGTGCGGGGAAGTCTACTTTGCTGAACCTGATCGGGGGCATGGACAACCCGACTTCGGGGAAGGTGATCATAAACGGGCAGGACATCACCGGTTTCAATGAGGATCAGCTGAGCGATTTCAGGGCGGAAAACATCGGCTTTGTTTTTCAGTTTTACAACATTCTGCCGTCTCTTACAGTGCAGGAAAACGTGGAACTGGTAAAGGATATTGTCAACCATCCGCTGGAAACGGAAAAAGCACTGGAGGCAGTGGGGCTTACAGAGCATAAGGACAAGTTCCCTTCGCAGCTTTCGGGCGGTGAGCAGCAGCGGGTATCTATCGCCCGTGCCATAGCCAAGAACCCGGCTCTGATGCTCTGTGACGAGCCCACGGGCGCGCTGGATTCCGGAACAGGTGTGCGCATTCTGAAGCTGCTGCAGGAGCAGTGCAGAAGAGAAAACGGAAATACGGTGATCATTGTGACCCACAACAGCCTGATCGCTGAAATAGCGGATGTGGTGATCCGGCTGAAGAACGGGCAGATCTCAAGTGTAACAGAAAACGAAGCCCCGAAGGCTGTTGACCAGGTAGCCTGGTAGGAGGGGTGAGCATGCTGTACAAAAAACTACTGCGTGAATTCAGACTGAACGCGGGACAGTTCGTGACCATCTTTCTGATGGTCCTGATCGCCAGCCTGGCCTTTGCCGGCGTGCATGCCTACATGGACGGCATGGCCGACAGCGGCGCCAGATATTATAAGGAGAACAATCTGGAGGATCTGTGGCTGACCGGAGAAAACTTCTCCAGGGAAGACCTGGAAACGGTGCGGAACACAGAAAATGTGAAAGGCGCAGAGAGGCTCCTTTCATTTCAGTGCACCTGGATACGGGATGAAGGCAACGTGGTCATAGAGACAAGCTTTATAGAGACAAATGAGATTTCCCGCTTCCATGTGTTCGAGGGGGAAGACTTTGACCCGGAGGCGGAAGGTCTTTGGCTTGATTACTATCTGGCGCGGAATCTGGGTGTGAAGGCAGGGGATGAGATCTCCCTGTCTTACGCGGGGTTCTCTTACACAAAGAGAGTAAATGGCCTGATCGGAACGCCGGACCATGTTTATACGGTAAAGGATTCCAGTGTTATCTTTACAGATCATACAGATTTCGGTTTTGCCTACCTTTCCGCCAAGGAGTTTCCCATTCCCGCCATGTGCGTTTTCCCGCAGATCATCGTGGATGTGGATGATACGGAAAAGCTTGCGGAAACGAAGGCGGCGCTGGAAGAAAAGGTTGATGCCGCGCTGGCCGTGACAGACCGGACGGCGTCTGTTTCCTGGGCGGGATATCAGGCCGAGATCGAGGAAGGACAGACTTATTCCGTCATCTTTATGGCTATGTTCCTGTTTATCGCCGTTCTCTCTGTGGTGACGACCATGAACCGCTTTGTCAAAAAACAGCGGACCACCATCGGCACCCTGAAAGCCCTTGGATTCAGGCGGGGAAAGATTATCCGCCACTATGTAGGGTTCGGCTTCATTACCAGTCTTCTGGGCGTTGTTCTGGGCACCGTGATCGGCTGCTATACCATCGGCATTTTCTTCCTGCGGGAGGAGATGGCTATGTTCCTGGTGCCGGATTACAGCATTTCTCTGCGGCCCGTGGTGTTTATCGCCGGAGCGGGAATCCTGGCTGTCATTACCCTGGTCACCTATCTTTCCTGCCGGAAGATCCTGAAGGAGAGTGCGGCGCAGGCGCTGCGTACCGAACAGCCTACGGTGAAGATCCACGGCAGAGAGCTGCTGCAGAAATCCCGAAATGTTTCTTTCAATACAAAGTGGAACTTGCGGGATATCCGCAGGAACAAAGCAAGAAGCCTGATGGCGGTGGCCGGGATCGCCGGCAGCTGTACGCTGATCGTGGCGGCCTTCGGCATGCGCGATTCCCTGCAGAATTATCTGAAATGGGAATTCGGCGGCATTCTGCATTATGCCTACCAGCTGACACTGCAGAGCGATTATACCGATGCGCAGCTGCAGGAGCTACTGGAC
>CACZSG010000297.1 GCA_902783665.1 uncultured Lachnospiraceae bacterium
AGCAAGAGACCTGCACCTGAAAGTCCTGGCACTGATAAGAAACGAGGAGAAGGGAAAACAGATGCTTGGAAGCTGCCTTCCCTATGGGCTCCGTTTCGTCAGGGGGGATATTGCCGGGCCGCTGGACATACCGGAGAAAGTGGATTTTATCATTCACGGCGCAAGTGTCACGACCTCCCGGGATTTCGTGGAGCATCCGGTGGAGACGATCCGGACAACGTATGCCGGGACGGAAAATGTCCTTCGCTTTGCAAAAGAGCAGAAGATCGAAGGCATGGTATATCTGTCCTCGATGGAAGCCTACGGTGTGGTCGATCCGGCGCATTTTGAAGTCCGGGAGACCGATTACGGTTACATTGATCCGCTGCAGCCAAGAAGCAGCTACTCGGAAGGAAAGAGGATCGCGGAAGGGCTTTGCGCTGCATATGCCCATGAATACGGGCTTCCGGTGAAGATCGCCAGACTTGCCCAGACCTTCGGAGCAGGAGTACCGGCGGCAGAAAACAGGGTGTTTGCCCAGTTCGCGAAAAGCGTGATCCGGGGAGAAGACGTCGTCCTTCACACAGACGGAAGCAAGGCCCACTGCTACTGCTATACCTCCGATGCGGTACGCGGCATCCTGACAGTCCTTCTGAAGGGCCTCAGCGGAGAAGCATACAATGTATCGAACGAAGATACCTTTTCCACCATCCGTCAGATGGCCGAGCTGGTGATCGGCCGGTATCCTGAAAGCGGATCAAAGCTTGTCATTGACATTCCCGAGGACGCGGCAGCGTTGGGATACGCTCCGCCTTCCAGAATGCTGATCCGCTCCGACAAGCTCCGCAGCCTCGGATGGGCGCCGGAGGTGGATCTGGCCGGTATGTATGAAAGACTGATCAGCAGCATGGGGGAGGTCTGGGCAAAGTGAAACACCCGCGTCTGGAATTATATGAATCAGAGAAGGGCTGCATGATCCGGCCTTTTTTTCCGAATGAACCCGCCGGACAGTGGGATACACTGTTAGCCCTGGGAAAAGAGCTGACCCGGCTTTCGGAACAGATGGAGGGCAGATGGCTGCTCCTTTCGGACTTCAGTGTCTACGGAAAGCTTTACGGTTCTGCGCATCCCATTGCCGAAGACGAGATGGGCTATGTATCACACACAGACCCTGCGGATTCAGGTGCGTTCATACGGCGGATGGCCGAGAACCTGTTCTGCCGGATGATCCGGGACGGAAAGCTTTCGGGCTGTATCGCGAGGATCGAAGCCGGATGCGCCTGTGAAGGACTGACAAGAGCAGAACTTACGCAGCTGGAACAGCTGCTGGAAAAGGGAGCGGACGGTGAGGCCTACAACCTGGACCTGGTCCCCGGCCGTGAGAAGAAGACGCTGCCGGACAGCCCGCTTTCCCCCCTGCCGTTCAATCCGGATACCAGAAAGAAAGGAATCCTTGAATGAGTACAGATCAGAAAAGGAATGAGTTCAGGGATGACTGGGCGGAAGCGCCTGTCCGCTCGGGCCTCATTCCCGAACAGAAACTGAAAAACAGGACCGTTCTGGTTGCGGGAGACGACGAGGCACTTACGGAAGCGGTGGCTGATTCCTTTGAAAGCTGGAACAGGATGAAAAACCTCGGAATCCGGATCATCCGGTCCGGGATGACCGGCTTTGCGGAGGCTGACAGAGCGGCTGAAACCGGAGACAATATGTCCGGCGATGCCTATGTGATCCTGACGGGGGCATGCTGCGGAAAGGCTCCGGAGGATGCTGTCCGGATGCTTGAAAAACTGGAGAACTGGAAAAAGGGCATCAAAGAGGTTCTGGACCATGTGCGGCCCGGGCGGATCCTTCTGCTGTCGGACGGCAGAGTATACGGCCGGCTGCCTTCGGAGTTCGCTGCCTCGGAATATGAAGCGGGGGCGACGGATCCCGCGGATCCCTGTTTTTTTGCCCAGTATTACCTGCAGTCGCTGGAGAAGATCTTTCTTGACCTTTGCCGGGAACGGAACACGGCTTTTGAGATCCTGCGCACAGGCCTCCTGTACGGGGCTTGTTTCCAGCCTGAACTGAAACATCCTGTTTACAGGCTTGCCGGCCTGGTGGCGGCGGGAGAGCAGGCAGATCTGTCAATGAGAGGCAGCCGCATCTCCTATGCGTCCCTTCATGACGCGCTGACAGCCATCCAGTTCCTGCTTACGGTATGCCCGGAAAACAAGATCCTGAACATGTCCGGACTTTCATCGGACGCAACGGAAGCGGAAATGGTGATGCACCTGTTCCGGAACTTCCCGTCGGACTGTAAGATCAGTCTGCACTGGGAGGAAGGGGCAGAAGGGCCAGAAGGGCCGGAGGATGAGCCGGAGGGAGCGCTGCTGAACACACAGCTGGTTTCCTTCTACGGATTTGCCCCCCGGATCTCACTGGAGGACGGCCTGATCATTCTGGTCAAAAGCCTCCAGGCGCAGTCGGGCGTTTTCATTTTTGACAATACCTATAAAGGAAAGCTGACCCATGTCCAGCAGATCCTTCTGGGATATCTGCTGGAAATCGACCGGATCTGCAGAAAACACAATATCCGTTATTTCCTTGCCGGAGGGACGCTGCTGGGGGCGATCCGCCACCAGGGCTTCATTCCGTGGGATGACGATGCGGACGTGATGATGCTTCGGGAGGACTTCGACCGCTTCATGGAAGTGGCAAAGGAGGAGCTTCCCTCCAATATTTTTGTACAGACATCCGCGACCGAAAGCAGCAACCACAATGCCTTTACCAAGCTGCGCATCAACAATACGCTGTTCGCCACGGAGTTTACGGCTAAATTCCCTCAGATGCACAACGGGATCTTCTTCGATGTCCTGGCCCATGACCGGACTGGAAATCATGGCTGGTCAAGAAAGCTTCATCTGATGGGAACCATGCTTTCGCGCTCCCTGGTCTTTAACAAATGGGGAAATACCAACATCAAGAGCGGCGGCAGCCATCCCGTGATCTGCAGGATCGTGGATTATGCCAAATATCTGGTGCCAATGCGCTTGGCGGAATGGATGCAGGAGCGTTCCTACCGGTTTTTCCAGCACAGGAACACCGGATGGCTGTATGACGGGATGGGGCGTAACCTGAAACGCGGTGCTTTTCCGAGAGAATGGCTGGAAGAGACCGTATACGTTCCTTTTGAAGGATGCATGCTTCCGGTGCCGAAGGAGTATGACAAGTACCTGACCTGGCTGTACGGCGACTACATGAAAATGATCCCCGTGAGCAGCCGCAGGACAAGCCACAGCATTGTGCTGATGGATCTGGGGGCTTACGGAAATTACCGTGCGCCAGAGCAGAAACAAGAAGACTGACGAAAAAGGATCTGATGAAAATGCTTTCTGTTATATTACCGGCTTACAATGAAGAACAGATGATAGAAAAGGCAGCTGACGTGACAGGGGAAATCCTGCAGAACGCGGGAATCCCCTATGAGCTCATTTTCGTCAATGACGGATCAAAGGACAGAACCTGGGAGATGATCGAAAAGACCGCTGCGAAGGACAGGCATGTGCGGGGGATTCTCTTTTCACGCAATTTCGGAAAGGAATCCGCCATGCTGGCCGGCCTGGCACAGGCGCAGGGGGACTGCTGTGCCGTGATGGACTGTGATCTGCAGCATCCGCCTCAGGTACTGCCGGAAATGTATCGGAAATGGCAGGAAGGGTACGAAGTGATCGAAGGTGTGAAGCATACCCGCGGAAAAGAGAGCGCGGCACACAGAGCAAGCGCAGGCATCTTCTACCGGATCATTTCCGGCGCGACCGGGGTGGACATGCAGCGAGCCTCCGATTTCAAACTGCTCGACAGGAAAGCGGTGGAAGCCATTCTCTCCATGCCTGAAAGGAACACTTTTTTCCGCGCCCTGTCCGCCTGGGTCGGTTTCCGGACCACTTCCGTGGAATTCGACGTACAGGAACGCACCGCCGGTGAATCCAAATGGAACACCTGGTCGCTGATCCAGTACGCGGTAAAGAATATCGTCGCTTTTTCCACGGTGCCTATGCAGCTGGTGACGGTAGCAGGGGGAATCGTCTTCCTGATGGCGGTGATCCTGGGCATCCAGTCGCTGGTAAAGTATTTTTCCGGAAATGCCCTTGAGGGATTTACGACGGTTATCCTGCTGGTACTGCTGATCGGCAGCATCATTATGTTAAGCCTGGGAATTATCGGGTATTACATCGCAAAGATCTATGAAGAAGTGAAACAAAGACCAAGATATCTCATCTCCAGAAGAGTGGGGTATCATGAGTCGGAAAAATGAGTAAGAGGAATGAGTCAGAGGGACGTTCACCAGTGACTCATTTTGTGCAG
>CACZSG010000298.1 GCA_902783665.1 uncultured Lachnospiraceae bacterium
CTCACCATAACTGCCACCACGCCACACGGGGCCGACCGTGTGGATGACATACCTGCAGGGCAGCAGATAGGCCCCTGTTATCTTCGCTTTTCCGGTTTCGCACCCATGCAAGGTCCGGCATTCCGCCAGCAGCCCTTTTCCGGCCGCACGGTGAATGGCGCCGTCTACACCGCCGCCACCCAGAAGGGAATTGTTTGCGGCATTCACGATGGCTTCCACAGATTTTATTTTTGTAATATCACCCTGGATGGTGTGGATTTCAGTGCTGCCAAATCTCATGACAATCTTCTCCCTTCGTAACCTAAAATGAGTCAGAGGGACGTTCACCGTGACTCATTCTGGCAACGGCGTTGTCAGCAAAGCTGACCGCCGTCTGCCCAAATGAGTCACGGTGAACGTCCCTCTGACTCATTTGTTCACTATCTGTATCTGGCAGGAGGCCATGGTTTCCAGTGCCGCCATATGTTTTTCGGGTGTCACACCGGCACAGCAGCCGGCATCTACGGAAATTTTCACTTCCGGCATGGAAGCCTTCAGAAGCAGGGCATTGGAGACCACACAGATGTCGGTGCACAGACCGATCAGTTCCAGTTCAATCTCCTCTTTTTCCGCGATGGCTTTCAGGTCCCGGGCCAGCGCAAGGCTTCCGAAGGTCGGTTTCTCATAGATCTTCGCGCCGGTCAGAAGCTCCGCGATATCCGGGCGGATCTGCCAGCCTGCCGAACCTTTTATGCAGTGCGGTACCGGCAGGTTTTTTCCTTCCTGCGTGTCCATGTAATCCGCACCGTGGGTATCCATGGTGGCAATCACATCTTCTGCCGGATAGGAACGGATCTTTGCCTTCACGGCATCCACGATGGCCACGGCTTCCCTGGTCCCAAGCGCGGCATCAATGAAATCGTTCTGCATGTCAATGACGATCAATATCTTTCTCATTTCCACTTCTCTCCTTTTCTAAATCTCCGGATGCCATCCCTTCCACGACAGTCCGCAGCAGTTCATCGCTCCGTTTGTAAAAGTCCTTGTAAAAACGTCCCCCATACCGGAACACGCCGTTCTCTTCCGGCAGCAGCATCTGGTAGAGTTCATTATAGAGAGGGTCTGCTTTTGCCAGATCCCCGTACACGCTTCTGCAGGCAGGAAGCATGTAATGCAGCTCTCCGCCCGCCGTGCACAATTCATAAATGAACTGCGGATCTGTCATGATCTCCAGAAGATCCAGACAATCCAGAAGCTTTTCTTCCTTCACACGGTTGCTGATCGAGGCGTAATCCACCATGAAAAGCGGCATCTGGTCTTCGTCATGTTCTGAAAAGTTGGCCAGACGCACCACATAATCACCGGGATCAAAAAGGCGGAGGTTCTCCGTAAATCCCAGAAAATAGCGGCATTCTCTCTGATTGAACTTTCTGATGCCATCATAGTCCTTCAGCGTAGAGGTCTCAATCACTCCTTTATGGCCGGTCAGCTCCACCAGACGCTTCATGACCGCAAGATCCCGTCCGGACCTGTCCTGATAATTACAGAAGGCCTGCAGATAATAATACATGAACATGGTGCGCAGCGGAATAGCCACCGGTTCCGCAAGGTCCAGGACGTTCCGGATCCCTCTGTCATCCTCCCTGCGGCAGATCAGCACGTTCGAGCACATCATCAGAGGAACGCCATACGTTTTTTTCCGCACTTTGCTCTTGTCGATGGTCCATCCGAACATATCGGAAACATTGATGATGTCAGGAAGTTCATGCAGGAACCCCCTCTCCACAAGCGCTGTCATAGCCACCGCATCATAAATATAGATGTCGCCGTCATCGCCGGGAGGCGTTTTGTAACAGTTCCAGTTGATAAATTCCATCTGCCGGTCATGACCCGTTTCGCGGAAGCGCTTTTCAAGCAGCCGACAGAAAAAGTCTGTATCTGTCAGATCATAATAATAGTATACTTTAACAGGTGATTTTTTCATCTGTCTCTCTCTCATTGTCCAGTAATTCATTCATCTGTTTATGAAGTTCTTCCGGCGACCGGAATACGATCCCGATAAAACCAAGTTTTCTGGCCTGTATCACATTTTCCTCTGTGTCATCAATGAATACACATTCCTCTGCCTTAAGATGAAACTTGTCCAGGAACAGCCGGAACATCTCCGGGTCCGGTTTCGTCATCTTCACCTTGAACGAAACAATCCCGTCGTCCATATACGGCATGAAGGAAAGGGACTCTCCACATTCCTCGAATGCTTTCCGGGAGTAGTTGGAAAGATAGTAAACGCCATATCCTGCTGCCTTCAGGCTCTTCAGAAGCGGAATGGCAAATTCCTGGCTGGTCAGCATGCCCTCCACACTTAAAAAGGCAGTGCGCAGTTCTTCTTCAATCTCCGGATCCACAGAAGCAAACCCCTGCAGGGCCTCCTCCTCGGTAAGCTCGTCCCGCTCGAACTGGCCCCAGTAGGGCGTCATAAGAGATGCCTTTAAAATACGCCGGATCATCTCTTTGTCAAACCCCTTTTCCGCCAGAAACCCTGTGATGTTATATCTGGCAAGAACGCCGCCGATATCAAATACAATGTTTTTGATGTCTTTCATGATGTCTCCTTTTGAATCAGATGGACGTTCGCCGGTGCTGCTCTTTCTGCAGGTCCTTGATTCTGCTCATACTATGTTTCCCCATATGAATCTATTTAA
>CACZSG010000299.1 GCA_902783665.1 uncultured Lachnospiraceae bacterium
CTCATTTTCAACTAAGCTTATAAAATCAACCGACAGTCTTTTTCTGCGGCCGGTTCAGCATCCAGATGCCAGCCGCATTCGTGATGATGGTAAAGATATCCGTCACCAGCGCGACGTAATTCAGAATGGTCAGATCGTGGATCGCCCACAGAACCTCCGTGGCGATGATCACGGTCTTCAGGACGGTCGGGCTCTTCGTGTCCAGAAACCAGGTGAACATGGCGGCGGAGATGGCCGGGAACCAGCCAATGATTCCCAGATTATTGAAGCCTGCTGACAGCGCCACCTGAATGGCAATAAAGAAGACCTTCAGCGGGATGGTGAACTCCCTTTTCAGACAGATATAGTTCCGGACAATGGAGACCATGTTGGCAATGAAGCCGTTTACACTTCCCAGCACAAGATTGCCGGAACCCATCAGCAGACACTGGACGGACTGGGCCCGAAGAATGTTTTTCCTGGACTTGATAAAGCCGCTGCAGATCATCAGGACCGCACCGAAGAAAGTGATCGCATTGCCCAGCAGAACAATTTTATTCATGATGATGAAACCTCTTAAAAAGTAAGACACGGTATGGCAGGATTCAGTCTACAACGGATGCGGATAAAAAGCAATGAAAACCTGTCCCACTTACGCATCACTCCGCTGAAGGAAATTTCACCGGATCCGCCTGCTCTTCCCATATGCGCCTCATATGTGCGGCAGCTTCTTCGTCTGCGGGCGTGCCTTTATAGCCGGTTTCCCGGTCGGCTTCGGTGATTTTCCGGATCACCCGGCACGGGTTGCCCACGGCCAGGCTCCAGGACGGGATGTCCTTGGTGACTACGCTTCCGGCGCCGATCACCACATTGTCGCCAATGTGTACACCCGGGCAGATGACGGTGTTGCCGCCCAGCCAGACGTTGTTTCCGATGGTCACGTCGATGCCGTATTCATAGGCGGTGTTGCGCGCCGCGGGGTGCAGCGGGTGTCCAGCCGTATAGATGGCCACGTTCGGCGCCATCTGGCAGTTGTCACCTATGATTACCTTTCCTACATCGATGATCATGCAGTTATAGTTGGCAAAAAAGTTCTTCCCCACCTCGATGTTGGAGCCGTAATCGCAGTAGAACGGAGGGTTGACAAAAGCTCCGTCCGATTTTCCGAAAAGTTCTTTTACGACTGCCTGAAGGCCTTCAAAATCGGACCTGTCCATGGTGTTCAGTTTCTGTGTGAGCCTTCGGGCTCTCTTCATTTCTTCCATTACCGATTCATCGGCAATGTACAGCATGCCGCTGTCTCTGCGCTCGCGATTGTTCATTGGTACGCTGCCTCCATTGTATGTGTGGATGAGTCAAAGGGACGTTCACCGTGACTCATTCTGGCGGGACAGGAGGGACGTTCGCCTCTGTCCCACTTAAGTTTTCGGGTCCGAAATCCGGTTCGTTTTTTGAGTGGGACAGAGGCGAACGTCCCTCTGTCCCACTTCACTTACAGCAGATATGCCGCAAGCAGTTCATAGGTGTTTTTCAATCCATCCATGTGCGTTCTTTCGTACCCGTGGCTGTTGGCCGTGCCGGGGCCGATGGCCGCGTGGCGGATGTCGTAGCCGGCCAGAATGGAGCCGTCCGCGTCGGTGCCGTAGTGGGGCGTGAAGATGTCCATCACGTAGTCGATGCCTGCGGAAATGGCAGTGTCCTGAAGTTCCCGTGTCATCCCGTGGTGATAGGGGAAGCGGGAATCCTTGGCGAAGATGGAGACCTTCTGCTCGTCGGAATTCTGGTCCGGGCCGGTGGGTGCGATATCCACCGCAAGGATGTCCTTCACATCCGATGGCAGGAAGGTGGTGCCGTGGCCGATCTCTTCATAGAGGGCGAAGTACATGTAGGTTTTGCGAGCAGGCGCCAGCCCTTTTTCTTTCATTTCCTTCATCAGGGCCAGGAGCACGGCCGCGCAGGCTTTGTCGTCGATGAAGCGGGACTTCAGGTAGCCGTTTACGTAGGTAAAGCGGGGGTCCAGCGCGATCATGTCGCCGGTCTCCACGCCGAGGGCGCGGGTGTCGGCAGCGGTTTTTACCGGCGCGTCAAGGACGACGCAGACGTTGGTGCGGAAATCTGGGAGGGCGGTACGCAGTTCCTCCTCCGTCACATGGATGGAGTTCGGAGTGCGGCAGATGGTCCCGGTGACCACTTTGCCGCCGTGCGTATGAACGCGGACGTTCTCGGTGACACAGTAGAACGGGTACAGCCCGCCCACGGGACAGACGTTCAGGGTGCCGTCGGCATTGACGTGGCGGACCATCAGGCCGATGTCGTCCAGGTGTGCGGTGACGGCGATGGCGCCGCAGTCTGCGCCAGATTCAGCCTTTCCGCTGTCTTTTTGTGCAGATGCAGGCTCAGCAGGGGAAATTTCGGCAATAACCCCGCCCTTATGAAGAATCTGGTACGGGTATCCCAGTTCGTCCAGAATCTGACAGGTCAGGTCCTGGATCTCTTCATACTGACCGGTGGTGCTGTCCACGCTGATGAGACGTTTGAAGGTTTCCAGACAAAAGCCGGCGTCAAAGGCCGGCAGGTTTTTCTGAGGCATGATTTAATGGGTTCCTTTCTTTTGTTTATGGGACAGGGGGACGTTCGCCTTTGTCCCATTTAATTAACGGACCGGTTCCCGGCTTGAAGAAACGAGACAGGTTTCAGGTTCGAAGAACAGAATGGGACAGAGGCGAACGTCCCCCTGTCCCACCACTGACTCACTCCAGATATTCTGAGATGGCGGGCGCCACGGTGGTCTTCCGGGACAGGTTTTCCTTGAAGACAAAGAGGCCCGTTTCGTCCTGGTTGGCGAAGACTTCCTGCAGCACTTCCTCGGCGCCGGGGCCGTAGGCTGTCATATACATCATGTTCTCGGATTCGTCCTCGCCCTTGTTATTGATCTTGATGAACAGATAGTCAAGGCCGCTTTCTTCATATTCCGCTTCCATGACAGAGCGCATGCGGGCGGCGAGGTCGCGCATTTTTTCTTCGCCGAAGGCGTTTACGTCCGCGACACAGAAGGTCTTCTGGCCGGCAACGTATTCTTTGTAATCGGAATAGTAGATCTC
>CACZSG010000300.1 GCA_902783665.1 uncultured Lachnospiraceae bacterium
CATTCATGTGATGGGCGTGTCCCCCAACAGTGAGACCCTGGGAAGCTACGCCAACTATCTGTACCGCACCACAAAAGGCGTGCGGGAGCTGAACTGGCAGATTCTGGTGACCACCTACAAGAATGCGGAAAAAGGGGTCAATTACGTGCCCTACAAGGGAAAGAGCGAAGGGGGACATAAATGAGCAGAGGAAGAAGACCGCGAGGGGACGATTCCGATAGTGGAATCGGATGTCTGCTTGTTCTTACCCTTATCCTGGCGGTCATGCCGTTTGTAGGACTCTACCTGCTTCTGAACAAAAGGTCTACGGATGAAGATAGAGCGATGGGCGGGGTGCTGCTGATTGTGGGAATCGTGATTTGGGTGATGTGGGCGTATAAAGCCAGTCATGGATAATGATAATAAGTATTGGAGGTATTATATTGATCTTATGGTCGACGCAGCCGTTTGAGGTCTACGACCAGATTCAGAAGACGGGTGTGTATCACTGCGATTTTGAAAAATCCCTATTGAAGGACTACAGGCTACAATATGACTGGCTTGTACAGGAAATGAAGAACCGGCTTGGAGAGCCGCACGCCGGAGTTACGTACCCTGTATGGGCCTGGTATAAGTGGGAAGGAATAAGGATGGAGCCTCATCTTACTGGACGGCCTGATTTCGGATACCGAAGAAGAGGAAGAGAGACTGGAGCAGAATATGCAGCACTGCCTGCGGAGAAAAAGAAAGAATACAAAGCTGAGAACTGGAAACGGGCTTTTAATCTGAATTACCTTAACAACGGATGGACTCTTAGGGGAGATTCAATTCAGGCTACATTCTGGGAACTTAGAAAAGAGGATGTCCGGAAGGTGCGTTTTTTCAGAGCGGCAAGAGCAAAGAAACAGGAATGTGCAAATTAGACAAAAGTTACTAAATAAATGAGTATATATACAAACAATATTGACAAAAAACATTGAACTTAACTTCAGATGAGCTTATAATAAATAAATATACTATCCGAAAGGCAGACTTAAGCTGACCTGCCGGTGAACAGCAGTAATAAAGTAAGACCGGCAGGCAGATCTGGGGGTGAGGAAGACGGAACATTTCAGAAAAGGCCAGAATGAATATGGAAACGGAAGTGATATGCGAAATGTTCAGTTCCACACCAGAAAAAGAAAGAAGAGAAGAAAACGCCTGCTGATCAGTGCCCTTCTGATCCTGGGGCTGATGATATTGGGCATTTTCTGGTGCATGAGTCAGCTGGAGAAACCCGGCAGCCTTCCGCAGGATATCGTTTTCCAACCAGATGAGCTATCCAGAAGCATTGTGGATGCAGCACCGGATCTGATACCGGAATACGCAGGCACTGACACCATTGTCTTAAACAATAATATACCTGATTTTACAGCTTATGATTTAAGCCATATAACAGGCGAAACCTACAGTGACCTGGATCTGCTCGGCAGATGCGGTACAGCTGTGGCCATGCTGGACCGGACCATGATGCCGACAGAACCGCGTGGCGAAATAGGAAGTGTACAGCCTTCCGGATGGGTTCAGGAAAAGTATCCCGGCATAATAGATTCGGAACCACCGTATTTATATAACCGCAGCCACCTGATCGCCTATGCAATGACAGGACAGAACGCGAATGAGAAAAACCTGATCACCGGCACCAGATATCTGAATATGGAACTGATGCAGCCCTATGAAATACAGGTGCTGAAGTATCTGGACTATTCGGATAATCATATTCTGTACCGGGTAAGCCCTTACTTTAAGGGCGTTGAGCTGGTAGCGCGGGGCGTGGAAATTGAGGCATATTCCGTGGAAGATGGCGGAGAAGGGGTATGCTTTCATGTGTTTCTGTATAATGTGCAGCCGGGAATAACAATTACCTATTTAACTGGCGATAATCGGGAAGAAAGATAATTTATATGTTTCAGGGAAAAGGAGGATCTTTCTATAGAAGCCTGTTTTTAGGAGTAAACCATGAATAAACATGATACGGACATATATTTTACGAAAAAAGAAAAAGTTGTTATCAGGAACCTGGGACTTTTATCATTAGGTTTGTTGATTTTCATAGGGTGTCTGATACTCTATTTTGACAAGGTAACCTGTAAAGCTCCCGGGTGTAATCAAAGGAAATACCCTGACTGTGATTATTGTTATATTCATGAACTGGAGAGGATAGAAAAAGCAGAACGTACAAAAACATATAGCAGTACCAAGACGAGCAAATCCACATCAAAACAATCGTCATCAAGCAAATCTTATGATCCTAAATACTACTATTCCCCTGGTGTTCCGCGGCCGGAGTGCTATGTGCCAGGGTGTCATAAACTTACGGATGATAAATGCGGTTCCTATTGCAGGGAACATTATTACCAGTATATCTTAAAAAGAAAACCCTCTTCGGGCAGTTCTTCAACCAGTAGGTCATCTTCCAGTAAATCATCTTCGAAAAAGAGTTCTAACACGGACAGGTATGATAAAGGGTACGAGAGTGTTTATGAGGATGACGACTATGACGAAGATCGTTATTACAGCGATCCGGATTATGCCAGTGGGGTGGATGATGCTATGGATGAACTGGATTGGTAAATGACGGAGATGCCATATTAAAAGAGAATTTTGAAAAATAGAAAGAATAACAGACGGGGTTAAAAAATATACGTGTACAGAGAACATAAATCGATTTGTCAAAAGAGGAAGGATGCTCTTCCTCTTTTGGACTTTCAATGACTGGAAGATGCAGCCGGAAAGTATTATACTCATGAAAGAATATGATTGAAAAGGAACGACAACATATGATCGTATACGACGGTTTAAAAACCGACTTCCTTACCAGCTGCGAGAACGATTCCATCGCGATGGAGATTGAAGAAAACATCCTTGCAAAAATGGGCAAACACACGCCCAAAGCGGAATTCCGTTCCTGGGAGAATTCTCTCAACTATATGTACAAGGTCCTGAATGATGACGAGATCCCGGCCGATTCAGGCGTGGCTATCGAGTTCAATATTCCGCAGACATCCAAGCGTGTCGACTTCATGATCTCTGGATACGGGCAGGATGAAGAACCTGGGATGGTCATTGTGGAATTAAAACAGTGGGACTCCCTCACAGAAGTACAAGGGACGGATGCGCTGGTGGAGACTTATGTGGGCGGCGGCCTGCACAAAGTCGTGCATCCTTCATACCAGGCATGGTCTTATGCCCAGCTGATCAGAGACTATAATCAGGAGGTGCAGGACGGAGGAATCATCCTTTCGCCCTGCGCCTGTCTGCATAATTATATCCGTCATGAGAACGATCCGATAGATGCTGCACAGTATGAGGAATATCTGGATGAAGCGCCGGCTTATACCAAAGGCCAGCTGAAGCAGCTTCGGGCCTTCATCAAAGCTTCCATTCGGAAAGGCGACCGGAAGGCAGTTTTGTATCAGGTGGATCATGGAAAGATCCGCCCGTCAAAGAGCCTGCAGAATGCCATCGGCTCCATGCTGAAGGGCAACCGGGAATTTATCATGATCGACGAGCAGAAAGTAGCCTATGAAGAGATCCTCAGGCTCTCTGTGCAGTGTCAGAAAGATTTCCGGAAAAGGACCATCATCGTAAAGGGCGGTCCCGGCACCGGAAAAACGGTCATCGCGGTGAACCTTCTGGCAGAGCTGACCCAACGCGACCAGATGGTTCAGTATGTTTCCAAGAACAGTGCCCCAAGGCAGGTGTATCTGAAAAAACTGAAAGGCCAGATTAAAAAGAGCAGTGTCGACAACATGTTCAAAGGCTCCGGCACCTACACGGAAGCCGGCCACAATGTTGCCCACACCCTGCTTTGTGACGAAGCACACAGGCTGAACGAAAAGTCCGGGATGTTCCACAATCAGGGAGAGAACCAGATCAAGGAAATCATCCATGCTGCGTACTGCAGCGTATTCTTCATCGATGAAAGCCAGCGGGTGACCATGGATGATATAGGGTCTGTGGAAGAGATTGAAAAATGGGCAGAAGAGGAAGGCTCCGAGCTTCACTATCTTGAACTGGAATCCCAGTTCAGGTGTAATGGATCCGACGGCTATCTGGCCTGGCTGGATGATGTTCTGGAGATCCGTGAGACGGCAAACTATAATCTGGAAGGAATCGACTATGACATTCGAATCTGCGATTCACCTGAAGAAATGAGGGACCTGATTATTGAGCGCAACCGCATAGCCAACCGGGCCAGAGTTCTGGCAGGATACTGCTGGGAATGGAACAAAAAAGAGCAGAACAACACAGACTATCACGACATCAAGATAGGCGGCTTTGAGATGAGCTGGAACCTGGGAAACGGGGAACCGTTTGCCGTCAGCGAGACTTCCATCAATGAAGCTGGGTGCATCCACACCTCACAGGGACTTGAATTTGACTATGTGGGCGTGATCATGGGGGACGATATTCGCTTCGAGAACGGGCATGTAATTACCGACTTTACAAAGCGGGCCAGGACAGACCAGTCCCTGAAAGGAATCAAAAAGTTATACAAGGAATCACCGGAAGAAGCACTGCATAGAGCGGACGAGATCATTAAGAACACCTACCGCACACTTCTTACCAGAGGTATGAAAGGCTGCTACATCTACTGCACAGACCCGGGCATGTCTGCCTACCTGAAGAAAAGACTGGAGTATAAAACATGAAACAGGAAACACTCGATAGAATCAGAAGATTTACCGAAGACAGAGACTGGGACCAGTTCCACTCCCCGGAAAATCTGGCAAAGTCCATCGTTATTGAAGCCGCGGAACTGCTGGAATGCTTCCAGTGGAGCGATACAGAATACGATCTGCAGCATGTGAAGGAAGAACTGGCGGATGTTATTGTCTATGCGCAGGACCTGCTCGACAAATTGGGCTTGGATGTGGACGAGATCGTCAACATGAAGATGGAACAGAACGAGAAGAAATATCCGGTGGAGAAGGCGAAGGGCAGCGCGGCGAAGTATGATGAATTATAAATGAGTCGG
>CACZSG010000301.1 GCA_902783665.1 uncultured Lachnospiraceae bacterium
CCGGAAGTGATGCAGGAGAGAAGAGTCCCCGGAGAGTTGCAAATAGGAGATAGGTGAAATATAGGCAACAAACACAGCATAATTTACAAAAGCAGGTGGACATTCCTGCATTTTCGTGCCAATATATACATACGCGGACGACTTCTGAAGCTTTTGCCGGGAATATGGCAGGAAAAAGCGAACCGAGAAACACCCCGACGATCAAAGAACCAGTATGATTACCGACCAGACGTAACAAAGACCCGGCATGATTACCATCATGAGAATGGAGAGACTTATGAGTTCTGACATAATAACCTGCGCTGCCAATACTACAACCGGAACCGTAAAAGAAAGTGACCTCATCATAGAGAACGGCAGCCGACGCATCTTCGGAAGGCTGTACCTTCCCGAAAACGGAGAACCGAGCGCCTCTGTGATCCTGAGCCATGGATATAACGGCTCTCATGTGGATTTTGCCCGGGAATGCCGTGCGCTGGCCGGGGCCGGTTACCTTGCCTGCGCCTTTGATTTCTGCGGCGGGTCAGCGGCGGGAAAGAGCACCGGGCTTAAGACAACGGAGATGACGCTCTTTACCGAAAAAGAGGATCTTCTTGCGGTCGCGGAAGCCATTTCCTCACGGAAGGAGGCAGCAGGGAAGAAGCTGTTCCTGCTGGGCGGAAGCCAGGGCGGATTTGTCACGGCGCTGGCCGCGGAAGAACTGAAGGAGCGGGTGTCCGAGGTCGTTCTTTATTATCCGGCCTTCATTATTCCGGAAAACTGGCGGGACAATTACAAGACCGCGGAGGAAATTCCGGAGGTGACGGACTTCTGGGGCATGAAGCTTGGAAAGAATTTCTTCCTCTCCATCCGGGATTTTTACACGTTTGACGAGATCGGCTCCTATTCGGGGCCCATGCTCATTCTCTACGGAGACCAGGACCCCATCGTGCCGATGCGGGCCATGGAGCAGGCGGTAAAGACATACCCGGATGCCAGGCTGGTGGTACTTCCCGGTGAAGGACACGGCTTTTCACCGGAAGGCACAGAAACCGTGATCCGGGAAATCCTGGATTTTCTGGCACGCGCTGAAGGAGGAATGACAAACTGAGAAGGTTTTCCGGTAACAAAAAAGGGGGCGGGTTACTTGGAGAAGAATTTTGTTTTTTCACAGAGAAAGGAAATGAAGAAAAACAGCCATGCGGCAGTGAGAGGACACTATTTTGTCCTCATCTTTCTGATGCTGATCATGACTGTCCTGGGGGTGGAGGCCACCCTTCCGACCAACATATGGGATTTCCTGTCAAATCCGACGCAGGAGGCAGGAGGCGGACGGTTCTCCGTGAACGAGATCATGCAGCCGGGGGATGTCCTGAGCGAGATTCGGACCGGCAACCTGAAACAGGGGGCCAAAAAGGCGAAGGAACGGTCGGAACAGATGATCAAAGACAGCCGAAAATCCGGGGCGTTCGGCATGACGAACGGAGTGCTTGCAAAAGTGGTGAATTCGTACGGGTCCGGAAAACTGTTTTCCACCCTGGGGCAGGGTCTTCGGACGATCATCCGTTCAGACAGGGCGGTGGCGGCTCTGTTCGTGCTGGGGTCCATGGCCTGGTACCTGCTGATCTTCACCTTCGTGAAAAATGTATACTCGGCGGCAGCCCGGCGTGTCTTTCTGGAGGCGAGGGTGTACGAAAAGGTCTCCTTCCTGGACATCACCTACTTCCCGTCCGTGAAAAAGTGGACGCATGCCTCCTGGGTCATGCTGTATAAATATATACTGAAATTCTTGTGGGACCTGACCATCATCGGCGGCATCATCAAGCGGTATTCCTATTTCGCGGTGCCGTATATTGTGGCGGAAAACCCCACCATCGGCGCGAGAAAGGCGGTCACGCTGTCCCGGAAGATGATGAACGGCCACAAGTTCGAGCTGTTTAAATATGAACTGACGATGATCGGCTGGGTCATTCTTGCCTTTGTGTCCTTCGGACTGTCGGACCTGTTTTACGGCGCCGCGTACCGGATGGCTGCTGAGAGCGAATTCTACGCGAAGATCCGGAAGAAGGCCATTGAAAACGGCATGGAAGGGACAAAGGAACTGAACGACCGCTATCTGTTCGAAAAGGCGGACCTCACCCTTCTGTACGAGACTTATTTCGACGTGGTGGACGAGATCACCGTTCTGCACGAGAACAAGATAGAGCTGACAGGCTTGCGGAAAGTCATCTCCGACTGGCTGGGCGTCTGGATCGGTTCCATTGAGGAGAAGAAGCGCTACGACGACCAGGAAGGCAGGCGTTTCGCCCTGGCCAGCAACAAGGCGAGCATGCAGCAGAAAGCCTACCCGAACCGCCTGAACCCGCTGTGGCGGACGAAGGAGATGGAGAAACAGGGCAACTTCTCGTATCTGCGCAATTATACCATATGGACATTGTTCCTGCTGTTCATCACCTTCTGCTTCATCGGCTGGAGCTGGGAGGTGGCGCTGCACTTCATCCAGACAGGAGAGCTGGTCAACCGCGGCACCCTGCACGGCCCGTGGCTTCCCATTTACGGGACCGGCGGCATCATCGTGATGCTGCTGTGCAGCCGTTTCCGCAAGAACCCGGTGGCTGAGTTCTTCTCCGCGGTCATCCTGTGCGGTGTGCTGGAATATGTGTCCGCCTGGTCCCTGGAGATGAAATACCATCAGAAATGGTGGTCCTATGACGGCTATTTCCTGAACCTGCACGGCCGTATCTGTGCGGAGGGCCTGCTGGTCTTCGGCGTCGGGTGCTGCGCCATCGTCTACATCTTCGCGCCGATCTTTGCCCATATGCTATCGAAAATAAAGTCCAGCGTCCTGATCACCATCGCCGCCGTGCTGGCGGTGGCCTACGGGACAGACTACATTTATTCGCAGAAACATCCGAACATGGCCAAGGGCGCCATTGAAGAAGAGACTTCCGGGGAAACGGAGACAGAGACGGAGCGTAGACCGGAAGAGAGCGGCCAGGAAGAGATCGGCTCGGAAAAGAGTGATCTGGTGGAGAAGGCGTCGGAAGAGAGCAGTCCGGAAGAGAGTGACCTGAAAGAGAAGGCACCGGAAGAGAGTGCCCCGCAAGAGAATGACCTGGAAAAGTGGTTTGACGAAATGTTTGAAGAGGGAGAGAGCTGAAAGGCGGTAATTGAGTTAGTGGGACACAGGGACGTTCGCCTCTGTCCCACTTGAATAACGAACCGGATCTCAGGTTCGAAGACTTGAGTGGGACAGAGGCGAACGTCCCTGTGTCCCACCCCTCTGACTCATTTAAACAAATAGGAAGGGAGAAAAAAACAATGACATTTGACATCCAGTATCTTCTGTTTTTGCAGAACCTGAGGAGCGCGACGGGAGGTGTGTTTGACGAGTTTTTCAACGGACTTTCCAAATTTGCGGTGGATCTTCTGCCGTTCCTGCCGTTCGTGGTTTTCTGGTGCGTGCATAAAAAATGGGGGTACCGATATCTGGCCACGCTGTGGCTGGGCGAAGTGGTGAACGGACTGATCAAGCTGAGCGTATGTGCCTACCGGCCGTGGATCCGTTCTGACCTGATCGAGCCGGCGGGGGATTCCAAGGTGGCGGCTACCGGCTACTCCTTCCCCAGCGGACACACTGTGAACGCGACGGCCCATTACGGAAATACCTTTGTGTGGCAGAAGAACAAACGCAGATGGCTGGCGGTGCTGTGCGCGGTGTTGATCGCGCTGACGGCGTTTTCCAGGAATTTCCTTGGCGTGCATACGCCGCAGGACGTGGTGGTGGGCTTCGGTGAGACGGCCCTGATCATCTTCCTGGTGGGTCTTGGACAGAAGAAACTGCAGGGCAAGGAAAAACTGAAAGATATCCTGACAGCAGTCGGCTTCGGCTTTATTTTCCTGTCCATCGCCTATATTTTGATGAAACCTTATCCCATGGACTATGTGGATGGCGTGCTGCTGGTGGATCCGCAGAAGATGATGAACGACACATTCAAGGCCTGCGGAGGTCTGACCGGTTTCCTGATCGGAAGCTATCTGGACCGCCACTACATCCACTACAAGATCCCGAAAGGGGCTGAAACCCTGCCGCTGATGGCGTGTGTGGGCGTGGCGATCCTTCGGGCATGGAATGATTATTTCGCGCACGCTACCGTAGTGGCTGTCTTCGGGCCGCACTGGGGAAGACTGGTGGCTTATGCGGTGATGGTCTGCTTTGGCATGACGGTATGGCCGATGCTCATCATGAAAATGGCTGCCAAAAAGGAGAAGGCAGTGCCCGCGGAGAAGAAGGCGAAGGCGCTGAAGGCGTGAACGTAATTAATACAGGCCAAACGAGAATTCTACATTCTCTTCGAGGTGGAGATGATCGCTCACTGGCATGGAAAGAGGTATAGTCTGCGAAAAGGTCAGATTTAAAAATGACAGAACAGGAAAGACAGTAAAAGAGGAAGGTGATTGATGCAGCGGGGCTCCGGAAACAGGGGAGCCGGAAACGGAGGTTGACATGGCGGTATCACTGCAGGAGATTCAGAACCTGATCAGGGAAAAAGGAATTCAGATTGTAGATTTCAAGCTGACAGACATAGACGGCCGCTGGCGTCACTTAAGCATCCCCGCGGCCAGGCTGGATGAACGCGTGATGAAGGACGGCATCGGCTTCGACGGTTCCAACTACGGCTACGCGCCGGTGGAGAACAGCGACATGGTGTTTGTGCCTGTCCTGGAGTCGGCGGTGGTGGATACCTACGCGAAAATCCCCACCCTGTCCATGATCGGGGACGTGCGGGTGATCACGCATCCGGAGAATGTGCCTTTTGACCAGTATCCGCGGAATGTGGCAGCCCGGGCACTTTCTTTCATGAAAGAAGAAGGTGTGGCCGACACGATGATCATAGGCCCGGAGTACGAGTTCTATGTGTTCGACCAGGTGCGCTACGAGACAAAACCGCAGCAGACCGGCTATTCCATCCGCACCAGGCAGGCGCACTGGGCGGGTAATGACGAGGAGAACAACAACGGCTACCAGATCCCCCATGAAGGCGGGTACCACATTTCCCTTCCGATGGATATCCATAACGACCTGCGCAGCCGTATCTGCCTGCAGATGGAGGCCTGGGGCATCGATGTGAAATATCACCATCACGAGGTGGGCGGCTGCGGACAGATGGAGGTGGAAGTGGAGCTGGGCGACATGCTGAAGCTGGCCGACGATACCATGTCCGCAAAATACATCATCAAAAACGAGTCGGCGGCTGCCGGCTGCACGGCCACGCTGATGCCGAAGCCCCTGGCCGGGGAAGCCGGAAGCGGGATGCATATCCATATGCTGCTGAAGAAAGACGGGCAGCCGGTGTTCTACGACCCGGAAGGATACGGACAGCTGAGCGAGACGGCCATGTATTTCATCGGCGGTCTGCTGACCCACGCGGCTTCGCTCTGCGCCATCACCAACCCTTCCACCAACTCCTACAAGCGTCTGGTGCCGGGGTTCGAGGCGCCGGTGACCATCGGCTATGCCATGGCGAACCGCAGCGCGGTGGTGCGTATTCCCGCCTATGCCAAGAGCCCGGACAAGAAACGCTTCGAGCTGCGCAACCCGGATGCCACCTGCAACCCGTACTATGCCTACGCTGCCATTCTGATGGCGGGACTGGACGGTATTAGAAACCGCATCGACCCGCATGAAAAGGGCTGGGGGCCCTTCGACTTCAACCTGTTCGATCTGCCGGAAGAGGAAAAGAAGAAGCTGACCGGCCTGCC
>CACZSG010000302.1 GCA_902783665.1 uncultured Lachnospiraceae bacterium
ATGCTCTCTGTAGGAGACCAGCAGATCCAGCTCGGAGTTCTCTTCGATCTCTACGCCAAGATTGTAGAGCTGCTTGATAGGAGCATTGCAGGCCAGGAAGTTCAGCGGACGCGGACCGAAGCTGATGATCTTCAGGTTCTTCAGACCAACAACGGCACGTGCGATCGGCAGGAACTCGTTGATCATGTCAGCGCACTCGGCAGCTGTTCCGATGGGATACTCCGGAATGTAAGCCGGTACGTTGCGCAGTTTCAGGTTGTAGCTGGCGTTGAGCATACCGCAGTAAGCATCGCCGCGGCCCTGGATCAGGCTGTCTCCGCTTTCCTCTGCAGCACCGATGAACATGACCGGTCCGTCAAAATGTTTTGCAAGAAGGGTCTCGGAGATTTCCGGTCCGAAGTTTCCAAGGTAAACGACCAGAGCGTTGCAGCCGGCTTTCTTGATATCTTCAAGCGCGTTCACCATGTCGATCTCGCTCTCGATGATGCAGATCGGACATTCGTAAACATCTGAAGCGTCATATTTTGCAAGGTAAGCATCCATCAGAGCTTTTCTGCGGTTGATGGCAAGAGAGGCCGGGAAGCAGTCACGGCTTACGGCAACGATACCAACTTTGGCTTTGGGAATATTGTTCATAATAGTTGTCCTCCTGAGTTGTTTATATTGACCGGCTGTTGACCGGCTGTTCACTTATTCTCTGATATCCAGATTTTTTCCGATCAGGCCCATGGGGGAACCTTCGGCAAGGCCGCCCTCGGGATGTCCGATCAGCCATTTGTTCTTGGCGGTGAGGTGCGCGTCCTCATATCCGGCATGTTCTTTGTCCAGCGGCAGGTTGGTCCCCTTCGGCAGCACGACTGCCACCTGGAATCCGCCTTCCTGGGCTGTGCACGGCGCATAGTGCAGGGTCGTGGCGAACACTTCTACTGCTACGCCGGCGGGAACAAGGAATGCTTCCGCCTTTTCCGTCTCGTAAGTGTAATCATCCGTCACATCCGCCTCAAGGCCGAGGATCAGGATGAAATCCTGCGGAGAAACATTCACTTCCGATCCGCGGTGATATTCCAGCGCGTTCAGCTTGTAGTTGTCTCCGTTGCAGTATCCGATCTGGATCGGGAGCTCTCCGTATTCTTTCGTCTGAAGCTCCTCAAAGACGGGAAGAGCTTCCAGATCCGCATCCGACGGAACATAGATGACGTCGGAAGGAAGCGGTGTGCTCTTCAGGCCTTCCACAAGACCGGAGAAATCGATTCCGCGGATGATGCGTCCGTATTTACGGAAAGCTTCATCCGTCACTTTTTTGATTACCATGGCTCTTTCTCCTGTTAGAAAACTGTCCGTTGCGGGTGTCAGTGTGTCTATTGTTAAGAGCAGGGGACCGCAAAATCTTCGTCCCCTGGCTTCTCAATCCATGATCATGCCTTTGTTATGATATCGAACAGCGGCTTGCAGGTGGGATAGATCTCACGGAACTGCTGATAACGGGCATCGTATTTCGCGGTCAGCTCCGGATCCGGATCCAGCGTGTCAACGATCTTGACCAGAGCGGCTGTTGCTTCCTCTACGGAGGCGAATGCACCGCATCCCACCGCTGCAAGGATGGCTCCGCCGTAGCCCGGGCCCTCTTCGCTTTCGATCATGTCTACCTTCAGTCCAAGTACATTGGCAATGATTTTTCTCCAGAGCGGGCTCTTCGCGCCGCCGCCGCAGATCTTGGTGCGCTCGATCTTAATGCCGAGTGCTTTTGCTACTTCCAGGGAATCCCTGAGCGCAAAGGCAACGCCTTCCAGAACAGCCTGCGTCATGTCCGCGCGGGTCGTGTCCATGGTCATGCCGATGAACGTGGAGCGGGCATTCGGATTGTTGTGCGGGGAACGCTCACCCATCAGATAGGGCAGATAGAATACGTGGTTCTCGCCCAGTTTGTCGATGGCAGCCTGTTCAGCCGCGAAATCCTTTGTGCCGATGATATCTTCCATCCACCATTTATTGCAGGAAGCAGCGCTCAGCATGCAGCCCATCAGATGGTAATGTCCGTCTGCATGCGCGAATGCGTGCAGGGCATTGAACTTGTCCACGCCGAAATTCTCGGAGGAGATGAAAATGGTTCCGCTGGTACCAAGGGAGATGTTGCACATACCGTCTCCCACAGTGCCGGTACCGACAGCCGCGGCCGCATTGTCGCCCGCGCCGGCGATGACCTTCACCTGATCGGAAACGCCAAGTTCGGCGGCGATCTCAGGTTTCAGCGTACCAACCACTTCGTAGCTTTCAAAGATCTTTGCCATCTGGTCTTCACGCACATGGCAGATCTCCAGCATTTCCCTGGACCAGCAGCGGTTCTTTACATCGAACAGCAGCATGCCGGAAGCATCGGAAACATCCGTGCAGTGAACGCCGGACAGCATGTATGCCAGATAATCCTTCGGAAGCATGATCTTCGCGATGCGCTCGAAGTTTTCAGGCTCTTTGTTCCTTACCCACAGGATCTTTGGTGCCGTGAAACCGGCAAAGGCGATGTTTGCCGTGTACTCGGAAAGTTTGTCCTTGCCGATCACGTTGTTCAGGTAATCGGTCTCTTCCTGGGTACGTCCATCATTCCAGAGGATGGCGGGGCGGATCACATTGTCGTCCTTGTCGAGGATGACAAGACCGTGCATCTGACCGCCGAAGCTGATTCCGGCCAGCTCGCTTTTATCCGAGCCTTCCAGCAGTTCCTTAAGGCCTGCCATGGTCTGTGCGTACCAGTCCTCCGGTTTCTGTTCCGACCAGCCCGGGTTCGGGAAGAAAAGCGGATACTCCTTTGATACGATTTTGTGAATTTTACCCTTTTCATCCATCAGCAGCAGTTTCACGGCTGAGGTTCCAAGGTCTACGCCAGCAAACAACATATATAGAATTCTCCTTTCTTTCCCTGAGGCGGCAGATTGATCAGCCCCGGGCTATTCGTACCACTGCTTCGCTCTCGCTCTGGGGGACCAGCACGGGAAGCGATTCCCGCAGATTCTCAAGCTCCACCACATAATGCGAGCCGCCGTTTTCACCGTCGCGCGTCCAGGAGACCGGCTCCTGGGATTCGATCCGCATCTTCCTGGTGCGGAACATGACCGCGCGCTTGCTCCTGGTGTCATGGGTGAGGACCGCGGTGATAATGTCCTGCCAGTCCGCCAGATTCTGCGGAGTGCGGACCAGCATGACTTCAAAAAGTCCGTCATTCAGTTCCACATTCTGCCCCGCAATGCCTTTGAACCCGCCGATGGAGTTTGAATTGGTGATCATGCCGAACACAAATTCCCCTTCGTCCGAGAATTCATCGCTGACTACTTTCAGATAGTGGCTCTTCCAGGATCCCATGCGCTTCATGCCCTCCAGCAGATAGGCAGCATGGCCAAGCGCGTTTTTCAGGTCCTGCGGCGTCTGATAGGAAACATCAGTAAACAGCCCGAAGGCTGCCACATAAACAAAATAATCTTCGTTGAATCTGCCGAGGTCACAGTAAAAGACCTGACCTTCGGTAATGATATCCGCAGCGTCCTCCATCTGCTTGGGAAGTCCAAGGCTTGCGCCGAAATCGTTGGTGCTTCCCGCGGGAATGTATCCGATGGGACATGTGCAGTGGCTGTGCATCCAGCCGGTCACGACTTCATCCAGTGTCCCGTCCCCGCCGCTGCAGACGATCAGATCATACTCCGGTGCATGATCCTGCACGGTGCCGGCCGCATCCAGCACAGACTGTGTCGGATGAATTGTCACCTGATAACCGGCTACGGTAAATTTCTCTATGATAACAGAGAGACTGCTGCGAATTAGCCCTTTCCCCGAAAGCGGGTTGTAGACAAACAGCATCTTCTTCATATAATGAACGCTCCTGATTACACATTTTTCACAATGAATCTCTACTTATTGTACTACGGTTATCTAAAAATCACAAGCAGATTCTTCTCCACCACCTGATACAGCAGCATCCCGAGAACACCGCAGGAGATGACTTCCCCGATGCCGACAGTCAGCATCATGAACGGGATGGGGAGCGGTACTCCGTAGGCATATTTCAGAACAAAGGGGACGATCAGAACGTTGGCGGCGATCGGCGGTACAGGGGCCAGAAAGCGCCGTTTTCCGGTGTTTTGTCCATGGCAGAGCATCCAGGTCAGCACTGCTCCGATGAGGGTTGCAAGGCTTCCGAAAATGACATCCGGCAGAACGGCTCCGCCGAGCATGTTTCCCAGCAGGCAGCCGATGAACAGTCCGGGAACGGCCGCGCCCGTGAAGGCCGGCAGCACCGTCAGGGCTTCGGAGATGCGGACCTGGATTTCACCGAATGAGATGGGGGCAAGGACAAATGTCAGGGCTACGTATACGGCAGCGATCATGGCTGCACGGGTCATGAATAGTACTTCTTTTCGCATAATGGATTCCTCCGTTTTTTTAGTTACCCGGGGAGTATAGCACTTATGCAGGGGCGATGCAATGCAGGCCCCGGTACTTGTGAGCACTGTTCTGAAACCTATGATTCACTGGGCTTTACTGAAGATCTTGTGTGACATTTTTGAGGGACGGCGGCAGATCCTGCCTTTGGTCTCCTCCGGAAATATATTCCCTTTTTACCATTAATTCAGCATGCTATAATAAAATCATAAGAATAACCTGGTAAAATAACAAAAGACAGCAATAAACAGATACGACAATAAAAAACAGCAATAACAGGACAGACAGAATCATTGAAGATCACATCATTTTAAGAAAGGAAGTGTTTATATGTTTACCAGAAAAAACCACAGAAATTTCCCGGCTGCGCCTGATATCCTGTCCGGCTTTACGGCTTTCTGCGCGGCCGGCTGTGCCGCGCTGTCTCTTTCCGCTGTTCCGGCCGCGGCCCAGGAAGCTGATGCAGGCTGGCGCGATTTTTATACGGAGGTCATCTACGATACCGGGGAAATGTCCGAGGACCTGAATTATGCCCTGATCTATGTGGACGATGACGATATTCCGGAGCTGGTCTGCAACACCCAGGTGGAGGCAGGCGGATGCCAGATCTATACCTGGCATGATGGAAAAACCGACATGCTTCAGACATACCGGCTGTATTTTACCTATCTGCCCCGCCAGAATTTGATCGCCAACCGGGAAGGCCATTTCGGATATTACTACGACTATCTTTTCTCCATTCAGGACGGTGTCTGGGTGCAGACAGCATCCGGCGAGTATGCGGACAATGAGGGGGAGGTCTACTGGAGATGGAACGGGGAAGATGTTTCCTCCTCGGAATATGAGCAAAGGCTGAACAGCGTTTTCGCGACGGATCAGGAGGTGCGTCCGGACTACTATATCAGGGATGAAATGCTGCAGATCCTGGAAAACGGTCAGACAACGTCCGCCGGTCACCGGTATGAGATCATTCAGGCGGATGTTACATGGACACAGGCAGACCAGGAAGCCAGGGCCCGGGGCGGATATCTGGCAGCTCTCACCTCCCGTGACGAATTTCTGGCAGTTGGAAACCTGATCCGGCAGCAGGGCGCTCAGAACCTGCATCTCTGGGTCGGCGCAAACCGTATGGGGGAAGAGTTCGGCTACAGCTGGATCACGCCGGACAAACGGTATGACATGATCAACGAGGCTTTACTCCCTTATTTCCTTGATATGGAACCCAGTTACAGAGGAACTTCCGAGGACGGCCGCGAGCTGGAGGAATACTATATCACCATGCTGTATGACAGCAGCCGGGACAGCTTCTTCCTGAACGACGTGCCGGATGATATCATTGACGCGGCGCCTTCCTACAGGGGCGGTATCGGATATATTGTGGAGTATGAATGACTTCAGAGTATAAATGATTTCAGAGTATGAATGATTTCAGAGTATGAATGATTTCAGGCCCGGGCTGAATAAGCCCGGGCCTGCTGCTGTTTTTTTGTTTTTCGCTAAAGGCGGAACTTTCTGAGGGCATCCGCGAAGCTGCCTTCCATCAGTTTTGCCGTGCGTGTCACGATCTGCTGCGGGTCGTCCTTCATGCCCCGTCCGATCCATTCGAAGACCATATCGACGAAGGAGGCCTGATAAAATGCGGCAATGAATTTCTTGTCCTCCTCCGCGGCCGGCATGTCCAGATCTTTTTCCCATATATCCAGCACTCCCATGATGAAGCGGAAGGCCTCCTGATGCACATACCGCTCGATCAGGTCCCTGTGTGAGGAATGAAACAGGTTGATCACCAGAACCCTGTTTTTCTGAAGCTGCCGGAACATGGCAAGGTACGGGATCTGCCACTGGTGCGGATCGTAATTGTCCTGGAGCACGTCTCTTGTAAACTCTTCTTTGTAGATCCATTCCAGCAGATCGTAGATATCTTTGAAATGATAATAGAAGGTCTGCCGGTTTACACCGCACAGATCCGTAAGGTCGGACACGGTGATTTTGTCCAGCGTTTTCTTCTCCAGCAGCTGCTTCAGTGCTTCTGCCAGTGCCTGCTTGGTCGTGCGTATCATCTTTTTCCCCTTTTACTGTTTTCCCTTTATACTGTTTTAAGTTCCAGAGAGAAACGGCCGTCTGTGTCCAGTTCCATGATGATATAGGTCGGTTTTCTTCCCTCCTGCCTCGGATGAGTCAGGCTGCCCGGGTTCAGCACTGTCAGTCCGCCCGCGGTCTTCCTGATATCCGGAACATGCGTATGTCCGTACAGTACGATGTCGCATCCGTTGTCTGCGGCAAATTCCTCCAGATCCTCTGTTCCGAAAGATACATACTGATGGTGTCCATGTGTCAGCAGGAGCCTGTGCCCCGCCAGTTCCACACATTTAGCCAGCGGAAGGTCATTGAAATAATCGCAGTTGCCCGCGACAACGTCCACTGGACATCCGGCCGTCTGTTCCAGATGATCCAGGGTTGCCTCCGAATCTCCGAGATGCAGCATGCGGTCGACCGGTTTTTCCGTTTTCAGTACACGTCTCAAATTTTTCTCGTTTCCGTGAGTATCGGAGACGATCAGTATTTTCATAATGTGTCCTCCAGCAGGGCTTTCATGGCGCGAAGCGCTTTTCCCCTGTGGCTGATGCTGTTTTTCTCTTCAGCCGTCAGCTCCGCGCTGGTACATCCTTTCTCGGGCAGCCAGAAAATGGGGTCGTAGCCGAAGCCTCCGCTTCCGCAGGCTTGATCGGCGATGATTCCTTCCATGGTCTCCTTTGTCTGAAGGATCCTTCCATCCGGGAACACGCAGGCTATGGCGCATACGAACCGGGCAGTCCTGTCCGGGGCGGGCACGCCTTCCAGCTTGTCCAGGATCGCCTGGTTTTTGATCACATAGGAAGTGTCTTCTCCCATAAAACGGGCGGAATAAATACCCGGCGCTTTATCCAGCCAGTCCACTTCCAGGCCGGAATCGTCCGCCATGACCACCTCGCCGGTCGCTTCCATGACGGTGCGCGCCTTGATCAGCGCATTCTCCTCAAAAGTGGTCCCTGTCTCGTCTATCTCAATATCTGCTCCGGCCTCCTTCATGGAGAGGACCTGGACACCCATATCTGCCAGGATCATCCGGATCTCACGGAGCTTTCCTTCGTTGCCGGTCGCGAAAACAATACGCTTCATTTTTTCCCTTTCTCCAGAGATCAGTCTCCCTGGTTTATTTCGCCTTCGATTATTCTGGTCTTATTCTTTCTTCATTCGGACGCAGGCTTTCAGGCAGACATTGCTTCCGAATTTCTTCTCTGTTTCTTCCCAGACATCGGCATACCTGCTGAGATACCCTTCTTTTCCTTCCACCGTCACTGCCTCTGTGTAGGGTGAGGACGCGTATTCCACCGCTGCGGGATAGTCGGACCCGGGCGTGGAGACACGGCAGACGACGGCGAACCGCTCTCCGGGGTCCAGCTGTACGATCTGGTCCAGTTCCACCGTGTAATAGCCGGTTTCTTCGAGAGTCCCGGAAGCTGCAGGTATCCTTTTTTCAAAATCCGACGGAGACGCAAAGTTCCGGACCACGTACAGTTCATATCCGGTCTGTTTTCCCGTGGCATAGAATCCGGCAGCGGTCAGTTCCGGAATCTTCCCCTCTTCCTCAGGCGCTGTATAGACATTGGCCATCCAGCACGATTCCATGGCATATCCCTGCTGCCCCTGCCACCCGCAGGTGTCTGTCTGCAGCAGATGTTCCTGCGGATCCGGGGTTCTGATATCCGCAAAGGAAAGCGCGGTCCGGCCCAGATTCGGATCCGCGTAGGATACGTAGAAGATCCCTTCTTCGCCAAAGGAGGATCCCCAGGAATTCTGACAGATGAAAGCACCGTCCATGCCGGGATCTGACGCGAAACTGCCGGCAGGGTAACCGTCATCCCATCCCAGGATCACGACCTCGTGGGTCGGGGTCTTTTCTTCCCGGCAGAAATAGGCCGAGGTCGAAGGGTTGTAGCTGTCCGATTTTTCCCCGGCTTCCTTCCGGGTCATATACAGGGAACTCTGCACTGCACCATACCGGAAGATTTCCTTTTTCAGCTCATCCCGGGACGAGTCCTCCAGCAGGTGCATCTCCTTCACATGTACGATGGGCTGCAGACCATCAGGGGAGACCGCGTCTCCGTAGGGGTCCTCTTCTTCCGTTACCGGTCCCTGCCATCCGCTTAAATAGGCCATCACCATGACCGGATCCCCTCCGTCGGACAGCGAGGCGGTAAATCCGTTCTTTAATGCCATATGGTCTGCCGAAAATACGGTTCCCGGCTGCCCTCCCAGCTTCTGCCAGGAGATTTCCAGGGCTGTCGTCGCGGCAAGGGCCCAGCAGGTCCCGTAGGCACCCTGCTCTTTGCAGACGGGGGTCAGACCTTCGCTGCGGCAGTCATACTGCGCGGGCAGCGGCTCATCTGCTGCCTCTGACCTCACCACTGGTTCTTCTGCTCCCACACCGGCTTCAGCACCTGTTTCTTCAGGTTTCCCTGCGGAGTATTCCACGGTCGTTCCCGGTACAGCACAGGGCTGCAGAAAAACGAAAGCAGTGTAAGCCAGACAGGCTGCCAGTAGCTTTTTCCGGGCTTTGTTCATGCTTTTTCCCTTCTGGGCGGTTTCGGGCCAAGAAACTGGTAATAGTAGGTTTTGATCATACCGTTGTAGATCTTCCGGTTCCTGTCTGCCTTCCTTCCAATATACTGCTCTGCCTGTTCGTAGGATGTGATCACATATTCGGACCAGGAATCCAGATGGGAGAAAGCTTCCCCGATCTGTGTATAAAGGGCCGGGAGCTGCTCTTTTTCCTCGATCCTCTCACCGTACGGAGGATTCGTAATGACAAAGCCATATTTTTTCGGATGCCTCAGTTCACTGACCGGGCGCTTCTGGAAATGGATCAGATGATCCACCCCGGCCAGGCGGGCGTTCTCCCTGGCGATCCGGATCACTTCCGGATCGATGTCATACCCCTGGATATCTGTGTCCTTCGGATCGCAGATCAGATCCCTCGCTTCCTCCACAGCCTCTTTCCAGTAAGAAGACGGAACAAGGTTTCCCCAGTTCTGTGCCGTAAAACGGCGGTACATGCCCGGCGCGGTATTCGTGGCCAGCAGAGCGGCCTCGATGGGAAATGTGCCGCTGCCGCAGAAGGGGTCCACCAGGATCCGGTCCGCCTTCCAGGGCGTCAGCAGTATGAGGGCGGCTGCCAGCGTTTCGGAGATGGGCGCCTTTGCCGTCAGTTTTCTGTATCCGCGTTTGTGCAGGGATTCCCCGGAGGTGTCCAGCGCCACTACTGCTTCGTCTTTCCTGAAAAATACCCTGATCGGATAATCGGCCCCGGTCTCCGGGAACCATTCGACATGGTATCTTGCTTTCATCCGGTCCACGATGGCCTTTTTTACGATGGACTGAATATCGGAGGGGCTGAACAGTTTGCTGTTCACGGACGCGGCCTTCGTCACCCAGAACCTGGCATCTTCCGGAAGGTAATCCTCCCAGGGCAGGGCCTTGACTGCTTCGAACAGTTCGTCAAATGTCTCAGCATGAAACCCGCCCACTTTGACAAGGACCCGCTCCGCAGTCCTTAGGAAAACATTTGCCAGACAGACAGCCTGCGCGTCTCCGAGGAAAGTGATCCTTCCGTCCTCGACAGACCGGATCTCATATCCCAGATCCAGTATTTCGCGTTTTAATACAGCCTCCAGGCCGAAATGACATGGGGCGATCAGTTCCAGAGTTCTCAATATTATTCTCCTGTCGGGACATTCATTGTCCCTTCTATGGTTCAATTTCTTTTTTCCGTATATTATCAGATTTTCAGTTTCTGCTTCCCCATATCCAGGCAGAATTTCAATTCCTGCCCCTCATATATGGTCAGATTTTCAATATCTGCTTTCCGGACAGGATCAGACAATTTTTATGCCGTCCAGATACACTTCCCGGAGTGCAAGATCTTTATCGCAGACAATAAAATCCGCATACTTTCCGGTGCTCACGGACCCGGTATCTTCGGAAACGCCCAGCACTTCGGCAGGCCTCAGCGTTGCGGCGATGATGGCCTGGGCGACCGGGATGCCGAAGCTTATGGCATTGCACATGTCCTGATACAGATTGGATGCGGCTCCTGCTATGGTCCCGTCTTCCAGCCTGGCAATGCCGCCTTTCAGCCTTACATTCTGTCCGCCCAGCTCGTATGTCCCGTCCGGCATTCCACAGCAGCGCAGCGCGTCGGAGATCAGGCAGATCCGGTCCGGGAAAAGGCTGAAGGCGATCCGCACCGCGGAAGGATGTACATGCTGTCCGTCACAGATCAGCTCCGCGGTCACGTTTTCACGTTCGGCAGCCGCGCCGATCACGCCCGGATTCCTGTGGTGCAGCGGCGGCATCGCATTGAACAGATGGGTCAGATGAGATGCCCCGGCGTCATAAAAGGCCGCGGCCTCCTGATAGGAAGTATCGGTATGGGCAGCGGAAACGGTGCAGAGCCCGGCAGCTTTGCCCGCGAACTCAGCGGCGCCGGGAAGTTCCGGCGCTGCATCAACGATCCTGATCAGGCCTTCACATCCATCGTAGAGGCCACGGAATGCCTCAAAGTCCGGCAGCTTCAGGTACGCCGCATTCTGGGCCCCCTTTTTCTTTTCCGAAAAGAAGGGGCCTTCCATATGGATCCCGGCACATCTGGCACAGTTCCCGGGCCGTTCCTTTTTCAGGGCAAGGGCTGTGGCAAAAGCCGCGGAAAGCTGCCCGTACGGCAGTGTCATGGAGGTAGGCGCAAAGCTTGTGATTCCGTTTTCCGCCAGATAAGTCCCCATCCGGGTCAGCCCTTCAAGGTCCCCATCCGAAAAGTCCGCGCCTACGGCCCCGTGGGTGTGGGCGTCCACCAGACCGGGAATGACATAGGTTTCCTCAAGATCCCTGCCGTCCTCCTGGGTTTCCCCTGAAAAAACATCCGCGAAGCGGCCATTCTCCGTATGGAAACCGCCGAAGACGAACTGCCGAAGTTCGGTCCTGAAAACAAAAGCATTTTTAAAAAGCATGTTATTCTTCCATCCTTTTTCAGCTGCGCATCGGAGCTATCTCCACCGGTTCTCCGTTCCTCAGCCGGGAAGTCTCCGCGGCAAGGGCGGCCAGGTGGCTCTCTATGGATGTCTCCAGCGTGGAGATGGTCCCGTCCTTCTTCAGTCCCTGCATATAGTCGAGGAACGCAAGCACAAGGCCTCTGTCTCCGCCGCCGTGTCCGTCGGAATCCTCTGCCTGTCCGGCAAGATCGATCACCCGCGGCTCTTTTCCGTATTCGGTAATGCGCAGAATATTCTGGTCCATATCGCCCCAGAGGTCACCCAGGGTTCCCATCACCTTGATGGTCCGTCCGCCGCCGCTGGTAAAAGCGCTCATGGTCAGAGTCAGTGCGGCGCCGTTTTCCATCTGAAGGTTTACGATCTGATTGTCCACCACATCGTTGTCACAGTGGAATACACACCTGCCGTAAGGTCCTTTTTTCAGTGCTTCGCGGATCTTCTCCTCCGTCGGGTTCTCACACAGTACATCTGCCGGCCATCCGGTATTGCCCTGCAGCACTCCGGTATCCTTGTTGGTCAGATAGATCTTTTCCGCGTCGTACGGGCAGGTCTCCTTTGCCAGGCAGCCGTCCAGACACCTCATGGCAGCTCCCTCCGGCGCATTCTCCGGCCTGAAATAGAACAGGGAGCCGAAGGAGGAAACTCTTTCGCACCTACTGCCGCAAAGCCAGATCAGGTAGTCCAGATCGTGGCAGCATTTTGCCAGGATCATCGGGCTGGTCTCTTCTTCCCGGCGCCAGTTTTCTCTCACATAGCTGTGGGCCTGATGAAAGTATCTGACGTTTTCGATTGCCTGGATGTTGACGATCCTGCCCAGCCTGCCTGAATCGATCTCCTTCTTGATGGTTCCGAAAAACGGTGTGTAGCGCAGCACATGACATACCACCACGCGTCTGCCTTCCTCATTGGCGACACGGACAATGTTCTGAAGCTCCGAAAGGATGGGAGATACCGGTTTCTCCAGCAGAATGTCGTATCCCCTCTTCATCGCCGCGACCGCGTGGCCGGCGTGCTGCCGGTCCTGTGTACAGACACAGGCAAAATCCGCCATCTTCGGACAGGCCAGCAGTTCCTCGGCACTGCTGAAACGTTTATCGGCCGGCACCCCGTGGGCATCGCCGCCGATCCTTCTTCTTTCCTCGTCCGGCTCCGCGATGGCGACAACTTCCACCCGGTCCTTCAGTGTGAGGAACTCTGCACCGTACGCATTCTTTCCCCGGCTTCCCATTCCGAGGATAACTGCCTTCAGTTTTTCACCCATTTTCGTACTCCTTTCCCGACTGAAACGTGATATTTCTCTCTGAATTCATCTATGGTCGCCCTACCGGCTTCCGAAACAGGACGGATCCAGGAGCGTGAATACATGTGCCGCTGCATCAGGATATAGCGGATCGGCTCATCCACGTAACACAGGGCAAATACAAGCAGAAACGGCGCGTGAAAATAATCGTTCGCAAGGTGGATCACCGGCTGGACCAGCAGGAACATGAAAACGATCTCCAGAACCGAGCCGTAGGAAGGATCGCCGGCGGAACGATAGGTATCGTTCTGTGCCCAGTTTCCCATACGCAGCAGTGCCACAAAACCGAAAATAATGATCATTCCCGTCGTCAGGCGGAAAGACTCGCCCTGCAGTCCCATCGCGTGGAACAGCGGGGTATGCACCGCAAAGATTGCCAGACAGGCAGCACCTGTAAGCGCGCTGCACAGATAGACGATGCGCCAGGCTCTCTGGAAGGCCGTCTCGTGTTCCCCGGCCCCCACCTCTTTGCCCACCAGCACGGTGGCGGCATTGGAAAATCCGCTGAAGAAAGCGATCACCACCCCTTCCAGCGTGCGGAACACCGCGGTGGCCGCGATGGCCTCGTCCGCCTGGTGTCCAAGCAGGATATTGATCAGCATGTTCCCCACACCGATCAGGATCTCATTGCACAGGATCGGAAAACATTTCTGAAGGTATTCCTTCACGAGTTTCCTGTCCCATCTGAAATGTCCGGAGATCTCAAGAATGTAAGGTATTTTTTTAACGATGACAAACCCCAGGATCACCGCAATATTGACTACCGCAGCCAGGATGGTCCCGATGGCGGCTCCCCGGACTCCCAGCCTGGGCAGTCCCAGTTTTCCGAAAATCAGAAGGTAATTGCACACACAGTTCGTAACAACGCCCGCGATGCCCCCGTAGAGGGGTATGTTCACCAGCTCGATGGACCGAAGCAGGGCGCTCATTCCCATCGCCAGAACCTGCAGGGGATAGGCATACCCGACGATCCGCAGATACTGGACGCCGATCTCCTGGATCGGCCTGCTGCCGGTATAGATATTCATGACGAATTCCGGGCGGAAGGCGGCCAGATATCCGAAAAGAAGGCCCGAGATCATCATGAAGGCAAGGGTAAGTCCGTAGGATTTTTTGATGCCTTCATCATCTCCTCCGCCCCAGTACTGGGCAAAGAAAAGCATTCCGCCTCCCAGGAAGCCCCAGTATCCCGAGAACATCAGGCTGGAAAACTGGGCGCACAGTCCGACGGCACCTACCGTCTTTTCCCCCAGAGTAGCCAGCATTACCGTATCCACCATACTTCCGGTCGTCGTCAGCAGGTTCTGTAGCGCTACAGGAACAGCGATCACGGCAACTTTCGGAATGAGGCTTTTCATTGTCACAGTTTCAGTCATGCAGAATTCCTTCCCATTATCATTCATATAATCTCCTCCACATCTGTGGAGAAGGGATTCTCTGCCGGTTCGTAAACGAAAAAGATCTGCAGGTGGCAGACACCTGCAGATGCATCATACGATATCGAAGTTTTAAAAACAAGTCTTTCTTTCGCAATCAGTCCAGTCCGATCGCGATATCCTGGATCTGCAGAAGCTCGGCTTCATTCTGAAGATTCACATACATATACATCAGGCAGAAGCTTGTCTGCGGATTTTCCGTCACCGGCGTTTTTTTGCAGAGAATGCAGTAGTTCGTTCCGGAGACGACCTGTGTGGCCAGCAGGGCAACGGGCTCATAGTCCACGCCCAGAAGTTTTTCCGTTACTGCATCGAAAGCCTTCTGCACATCCTCTGTCACTTCGGTCTCTTCGGCAGCGGTCCAGCCTCCCATCAGAACTCCGGGATCTGCTTCTTCCGGGATTACATCATCATAGAGCATCTCTGTTTCTTCGGTCATGACTTCTGTCTCTTCCTCCGCGCAGACCGAAACTGCTGAAACTGCAAGGACCAGGGCGGAAAGAAGCATCCATTTTTTCATCCTGAACATATTGTACCTCCTTTATTATGCCTGCTGATTTTCAGGTTTGTATCAGCTTCATCTTTATGGTAGTACAGAAGTTGCCGTCTGGCAAGAAAGGATTTCTTAATGATTCATGAAGACTAATGCGGTCGACGTATGGTATACTCTACGAAAAGATTAAAAGACATTATACTGTTCATAGAATGCATCCAGCAATGATGAAATGGGGTATATGATATGATAATCAGAAAGCTGCAGAGGGAAGAGCGTTTTGATGCCTCCCTGATTTCAGGCTATTGTTTCCACGCCAGGATACAGGATCTGGAAAAGGAAAGGGAGAAGGCTCTGTTAGGCACGGAAGATGACTGGGGGGCTTTTACGGAGGATGGAACTCTGATGGCCCATATAATAGATACGCGTTTTCCGTTTTTTGTGGACGGAACGGTGGTCTGCTCCGGCGGAATAGGGGCTGTATCCACGCTGCCGGAATACCGCAATCAGGGAGCCGTGCGCGCTGTTTTCAGGGAACTTCTTCCTGCGGCGTACAGAGACGGCGAGGTGATCTCCGTTCTCTATCCTTTCAATCACGGTTTTTACCGGAAGCAGGGATATGAGACGGTGGTCCATCAGAATGTATACACGCTGAAGCCGGCCTTCCTGTCTTCTTTCCGGTTCGACGGCACGGTCACACGGTGGAATCCGGGGGAATCTGCTGCGCCATTTCTTGAGATCTACAGCAGTTTTGCGCGGAACTATAATCTGGCCATGGACCGTGACGAGAAGTGCATGCTCTCCCATATAAAATGCGACAACCTGTACCTGGACAGAAAGTTCACCTATCTGCTTGAAAAGGATGGCACCGGTCTTTCCTATGTCACCTTTACAGATATCCGGCATGATCCCCAGGCTGTCCTGCGGGTGGATGAATGCGCCTGGACCTGCAGGGAGGGTTTCCGGGCCATCCTGGCGTTTCTTGCTCGCTTTGACGCAGATTATGGTACGGTGGAGCTTCCGCTTCCGGCAGGCATTGACCTGCTGCGCATCCTGCACTCGCCGCAGGCTTATGATGTGGTCAAAACCAGCCGGCAGAATGCCATGGTCCGTGTTATAAACGCAGAAAAGCTGCTGGATGTGATACACAAACCGGCAGCCTGTGATTTTCTGATCCGCGTGCATGATGAACTGATCCCGGAAAATAACGGTATCTGGCGCGTGACGTCAGACGGAGTGATTTCCTGCGAAGAAGACAGCATTCCTGAACCTGATCTGGATGTCTCTGAAAAAGCCCTGGCCCAGCTCTGTGTCGGCGCTGTCAACCTGGACGAAGCGATGCTTCGCGATGATGTAACGGTCCTCCACAAGGAGCGCATGCTTCGCGGGGTATTTGCTGAAAAGAAGATTTATATAAGCGAGCAGTTCTGAAGTGATTTTTATGTCCATGTCGATTCTGATCTGACTTATATATCTGTTAATTCCGAAATGACTTTTTGCCCTGATGCAGGCCTGAAAGAATCAGGCCTGCTTTTTTGTATTCGATCCCCCGGACCGGTTCACCCGCAGTCAGGAGGGGCTGAACAGGATATCATGGTTGATGCAGGTGTAGAACAGCCGGTCAAACTCATCCGGGTCCTTTGTTTTTCCGAGGATCCACATGGTCTTTGCGATGACGGCTTCCAGTGTCATGTCATAGGACTCCGGCAGCCTGCAGATTTCTTTCATCGCCTGCCCTACCTCGTAGACGGACATATCGCTCCCTTCATGAGTGACCTGCGTGGCCATGACCACACGTTTTCCCGCGTTCCGCCAGTTCAGGATGGCCTTCCTGAAGCTGTCATCCTCATAGTGCGGGATGCCGCCTACGCCGAAGGATTCTATGATGACTGCCTCATAATCGTGGATCAGCGTTTCCAGCAGGGACCCGCTGCTGCCGGGGATCAGCTTGTACAGGAATACCCTGGGCTCCAGGCTGTCCGAGAACTGTACCGCCCCGGTCACTTTGTCCGCGTCGTCGATGTAAAAGATGATCCTTTTGTCCTGGATCATGGCAATCGGCGGGTAATTGATGCTTGAAAACGCGTTGTAGCTTTTGGTTCTCTCCTTTTTGGCCCTGGTACCTGCAATGACCTGGCCTCCGAAAACAATGGACACATCGTGCGCCCTCTCATGGGAAGCGAAGCGCAGGCTGTCAAGAAGATTGGAGCGGGCATCGGTCACCGGAAGGTCGATCGGACGCTGCGAGCCTGTCACGATGACCGGTTTTCTGCTGTTCTGGACCAGATAGGAAAGGGCTGCCGCCGTGTACGCCATGGTGTCTGTTCCATGGCAGATGACAAACCCGTCATACCGGTCATAATAGTCGCGGATCACCTCTGCCAGAAGAAGCCAGTGCTTCCAGAACAGGTTCGTGCTGTCGAGATAGAACGGTGTGACTATATCTACCTCACAGAATTCCCGGTACTCCGGCACGTAGGAAAGCAGTTCTTCCCCCGGGATTCCGGGGGACAGTCCTTCTTTGGTGTATCGTGAGGCGATGGTGCCGCCTGTCGCGATCAGAAGTATTTTTCTCTTCATATGGTTTCCCCCGTATCTGCCCTATACTGTTATTCTGCTTCAAAATAAGCTGTTATGGAAGCTGTTATCTCCGCCGTCTGCACTTCTACGGGAACACTCCAGGCAGCCGCCGTATCCTCCATGGCCATGCTCTCGGTGATCGCGTTGGCAGACTTATACACCGTATTCTGGTATCCTTCGGAGATACTCTTAAAGATCACTTTCTCCTTTCCGGCCGCCCGGGCGATGACTTCCGCTTTAGCTCTGGCCGCGCTGACGGCCTGGGCCAGGGCTTCCTCGTACTTCTGGTCGTAATCACTGCAGTAGAAGGAAGGGCCGTATACGGAATCCGCTCCGCCTGTCATCGCGGCAGAGATCACGCTTCCTATTTCATCCGCCTTCTGTCCTTTCACACGGATGCTTATGTTCGCCAGGTAGCCTGTGATCCGGGGGCTGTCGGAATCCGAATAGTTGTATCTTGGGCTGACGGTCGTGGATTCTGTTGATACGTCAGATTCCTCCGTCCCGTTCTCAAGAAGTGCCGCCAGCACTTTCTCCGCCCTGGCGGAGCAGTTTTTCATGGCTTCCTCCGCGTTGTCGGATTCCTCGTTGATCTCAAAAGTAACTTCCGCCGTATCCGGGCGCGACAGGACCGTGGCCGTGGCGTTTACATCGATATCCACGGTCTCTTTCCCGGGCGCCGAGGGGGACTCTGCCTTTTCCTGGGCGAACGTTGAAATACCGAGGATCAGGCAAAAGGCTGCTGCTGCAAAGATCAGTTTCTTCTTCATTTTAAATCTCCTTTCTGACTCTTTTACCGTATCACAAAACCCCGCCATTCAGCGGGGTCATTCATTCCATTATAAAAGATGCGCACGAAGTTCATCGCCGCTCAGAGTGGAAAGGTAAGCAGGCGCGATGTCCAGGACCGTGCGGGCGCCGCGCTGTCCTTCGTCATACAGCCTCTTGACTGCTCTTGCGTAAGCCACCAGGACGCTGGTGGTAAATTCAGGATTGGAATCCAGCTTCAGGCTGTACTCGATCACGTGGGAATGCTCTTTATTGACGCCGGTCTTTCCGGTACGGAAGACAAATCCGCCGTGGGCCATTCCCGCATGGTCTCTGAGAAGTTCTTCCTCGCTGATGAAGTGGACCGTCGTGTCATAGTCGGAGAAATAGTTCGGCATGGTCTTGATCTCGTTCTCCACCTGTGCCGCATCCGCGCCTTCTTCAAGCACAACAAAGCATTCCCTGGTGTGCTTCTGGCGGGTCGTAAGCTCCGGGTTTTCTCCGGCACGGACTGATTCCAGCGCGCTCTCTACCGGAATGGTATACTGCTTCGCGTTCTTCACGCCTTTGATACGGCGAATGGCATCGGAATGACCCTGGCTGATCCCTTTGCCCCAGAAGGTGTAGTCTTTTCCGTCCGGAAGCACAGCGTTGGCATACACGCGGTTCAGGGAGAACATTCCAGGATCCCAGCCTACGGAGATGATCCCGATCCGGCCGCCTTCTTCCGCCGCGGCATTCACATTCGCAAAATGCTCGGGAATGCGGGCATGCGTGTCAAAGCTGTCGATCACGTTGAACAGCTTCGCGTATCTGGGCGTCTGCACCGGCAGATCCGTTGCGCTGCCGCCGCAGAGGATGAGCACGTCGATGCGGTCTTTCCAGTTTTCGGCCTCGTCTGCCTGAACGACCGGCACTCCTTCCGTCAGAATCTTAACCGTCTCCGGGTTCCTGCGGGTGAAAACAGCCACAAGCTCCATATCCGGTGCTTCCGCGACTGCCAGTTCCACACCTCTTCCAAGGTTTCCGTATCCCATGATGCCAATTCTAGTCTTCATAAACTGCGCCTCCTGCCGTTCCGGTCTGTATCCGGCCCTGGTCTGCCTTTCGCGGCATCTGCCGGACCATACTCTGTTATCAAATGAAAAATCGGGGTCAGCATCTGCTGACCCCAACATTATAAACAGAAACCTTTCTTCAGGTCAAGGCTGATCTGCCGCGTATGCAGCCGCATTTCCGCCGGCGATCCTTCCGAACACCACAAAATCGCAGACCGCGTTTCCGCCGATCCGGTTGCCGCCGTGTACGCCGCCGGTCGTTTCGCCTGCCGCGTAGAGCGCGGGAATCACATTGCCGTCCGTGTCGATCACATGGGCTTCCGTATCAATTTTGATGCCGCCCATGGTATGGTGGATGCCCGGGGCAATCTTGATGGCGTAGAAAGGAGCTGTGGACAGATCCCCGTCCATACCGTTGTTGCGGCCGAACTCCTTGTCCTCGCCGACTGCCACCGCCGAATTCCATTTCACCATGCTCTCAACAAAATTCTCGGCCGCTTCCTCTTCAAGTCCCATCTCAGCCGCAAGGCCTTCATAGGTATCTGCCTGAACAGTCAGGCCGCTCTTGATGTATTTCTCACAGGACTTCAGGTCGTCAACGATCCTCTGGTCAAAGATGATGTACGCATAGGCGCCCGGCTGCTCCAGTTCCGCAGCGGATACGGCGTCTCTGGTGCTCATGTCGTTGGTGAAACGCTTTCCTTCCGCGTTTACAAGAATTCCGCCCATGCTCCGCACGCTCTCGGAAACCAGAAGACCGGTCTCCTGATAAACTGTCGGGTGAAGCTGGATCTGCTCCATATCAACGGTATCCGCGCCGATCGCTTCCGCCATCAGGATGCCGTCGCCGGTCGCTCCGGCATGGTTCGTGGTGACCGCATTTGCCAGAGAAGGATCGTACTGGGTCATCAGATCAAAATTCGCACCGAAACCGCCTGTTGCAAGGACAACCGCTTTTGCCCTGATGGTATAGTTATGCTGCGCGTCATTTGCAAGAATTCCGACGATTCCGTCGTCCTCTTTCAGAATCTCCGTGGCCGTTGTGTTCAGCATGACGGGGATTTCCAGTTTTTCACAGTATGCGCTGAGCTTGTCGACCAGGAAGCTTCCTACCGCACTTCCGTCTTCCGGCTCATGCAGATATTTGTGTACGGTTCCGCCGGTAGCAGCTACCTTCGGCAGTTCCGCGCCGATGGAGGCAAGCCAGTCGACTGCATCCGAACTGTTCTGGGCCATGGTGGTGACCAGATCGATATTGTTCAGCTGATGGCCGCCGTTCATGGTGTCCTCGATGAATTCTTCCACACCGCTGTCCGTGATGCCAAGTGCTTCCTGGAATCTGGTTCCAGCAGCGTTCATTCCGCCGGTCGCCTTCAGGCTGTTTCCGCCGACGATGGGCATTTTCTCGACAACGATCACCTTCGCACCGTTTTCCGCCGCCTGGGCTGCCGCCGTAAGACCGGCACCACCGGCTCCTACCACGACAACGTCGCACTCCAGGGTCTCATCCGTCTTCTCGACTGCTTCTTCCGTTTCAGGTTCAGCCTCAAAAACAGACACATCCATTCCTGCTTCTTCAATGGCTTCCTTTACAGCGTTCTTGATGGCATCACTGGTGACCGTCGCCCCTGAAATACCATCCACAAGGATGCTGTTGTTCGCCACGATCTCTCCCGGCAGCTGTTCCACTGCAACAGAC
>CACZSG010000303.1 GCA_902783665.1 uncultured Lachnospiraceae bacterium
CCTGGTATCATGTAGGTATTCGGCTGCAGTGTCAGCATGATGGAAAAACCCATCCTGCTGCATATGTCCAGAAAGCGATCCAGGTGAGTTGTCACCAGATCTTTTCTGGTCTCCCACTGACACTGTGCCACAAAAATTCTCAGACTGTTGATTCCATTGTTTTTTGCATACAGCAATTCTCTTTGAATTACTGGTTCATCAAAATGATGCCACATCTCAATGTAGCTAAAGCAATAGGATGGAACAAAATTGACACCTTTTATTACTCCAAACGGTTTCATATATTCTTCCGCCCTTGGAATGTCCCATACCCTTTGTTTCAGTTCCTCATGTGTCACGGTTCAACCTCCATAGTGAAACCCTTACCATTCCGTTTTCAAGGTTATTACATTCCAGGAATGAGGACGTAGAAGGAAAGACAAAGTATTCTCCTCTCGGTCAGAGTTTCTTTTTCCTTCATCCTTGTAATACTTTGGGATAATCTTTTCCGGCTCTTTTTCCGTATTTCCTGCAGTATAATCTTCCAAATACAACTCCGTTCTGCCCAAACAGACCACTTGCCCAAAGTCTTCCACATCAACTGACAGTTCCAGCTCTTCTTCAAGTGAAAAATTTGCCGCAAGCACCCTTAATGTTTTATTCTCCTCAGCGTATACACAGGCGGAAATGCCACAGTTTTTTCTTCCAAAATGCTCTGTCTCCACTGTATCCCAGACTGCATTCTGTAAAAGAACTCTTCCTCCTATACAATCAGCCGCATCTCTGAACGGGTAAAAAATGGCCTGCGCAAAAGCATCCTTTCCGCGCACAGTTGTGATCAGCCCGTTCTCATTGACCAATAATGACTGGCAATGTATCTTCACCCGGTCTGCGTGATTCAACAGTACACATAACAGTCCGCCATAAAGAACTGCTTCATACTGGCTGAACACATCGCAGATATCTCCATTAGAGTCATAAATGCGTTTAGGGATCAGATTTAATTCATCTATCGCCAGATACACCTCATGGCCGGACCTGCGTATTCCCTTAACATATCTGATGGCACTTTCCACTGTCGTCAGCATATCATCAAAATCCGCCGGCATGGCAGCCCCATCCCGAATTGTTTCTTTTCGTGGATACAGCAGTTCACGTTCCACATCGTATCCATAATATCTGTGAAGCGAAAGATAATCTATCTGATCATACGCCTCCTCCAGAACCTGCCGGTCCCAGAACCCGAACGTATTGTGTCCTTCCTCATTAGAACATGACCCGCATGCAATCAGTTCAATTTCAGGGTCCACAGCACGCATCAGTTTCGATGTTTCCCGAAATTTGGCTCCATAAGCTTTTGCATCCAGACTTCCCATCTGCCAGGGGCCATCCATCTCATTACCCACACACCATAGCCGGATGTGATATGGCTCTTCTGCCCCGTTCTCTTTTCTGATCTCACTGTACTGAGTGCCTCCCTGAAGGTTGCAGTATTCAACCAATTCTGCTGCTTCCATGGGGGTTCCTGTACCCATATTTACACTCAAAGCCAATTCACAGCCAAGCTCGCGGGCATACGCGGCAAACTCATCAATTCCAACCTCATTATTTTCGATGGTCTGCCACGCAGGGTCATAAACCGGTTTCCGCTTTTCCCTGGGACCGATCCCTTTTTTCCAATCGTAAGAAGAAACAAAATTTCCACCCGGATAACGAAGCAGCGAAACTCCCGCCTTCTGAATCAGTTGTTTTACGTCCCCGCGGAATCCGTCCTGATCCGCCGCAGCATGGTCTTTTTCATAAAGGCCGCCATACATACACCGGTTCAGATGTTCAACAAAAGAACCGGCAAATCTCCGGTCTACTTCCCCAATCTCAAAAGAACGGCTGATTTTGATATGTCCTTTCATTCTTTCTTCTACCTCTGTTCGTCCTCATCCCTTAACCGCGCCAAGAAGCACACCCTTTTCAAAATATTTCTGTAAGAAGGGGTAAATAATCATGATAGGCACTGTGGACACTATAATAATGGCATATTTCATACTGATTACCGCAAGGATCGCATATCCGCTGCCGGTGCCCCCTGTCTGGGAGGTGGACTGTGCAACAAGCAGAATCTCACGCAAGACCAGCTGCAGCGGTTTCAGCTGCAGGTCCCTGGCATACAGGAGACCCGTGAAATAATCATTCCAGTGGCTGACAGCATAGTAAAGTCCGATAACCGCAATAATGGCCTTGGAAAGCGGCATCGCCACCTGCCAGAAACAGCGGAAGTCTCCGCAGCCATCAATCTTGGCAGCATCATATAGTTCTTCCGGGATTCCAGTTTCGAAAAAGGTCCGCACAATAATGAAGTTATACACATTCAGGGAGAATGGGATCAGAAATACCCAGATGGTATTGATCAGGCGCAGGTTCTTCATCAGAATATAGGTGGGAATCAAGCCCCCATTAAAAAACATGGTGAAGATGAAGAAGAACATCAGCACTCTTCTGGGCATGAATTCCCTTCTGGATACGGCATATGCCGCTGGAAAAGTAATCAAAATATTAATCAGTGTTCCAACAACCGTATAAAAGATGGTATTCCTGTAACCGATCCACAGGTCTTTTTCCTCAAACACCATCTTATATCCTTGAAGCGTAAAGCTTTTTGGGAACAAAACCACTTCTCCGGCTGCAACACGCATGGGGTCACTGACCGATGCGATAATGACATAATAAAGCGGATACGCAATCACGATAAAAACCAGAATACAGAAGATCCATTTGAAGATCTCAAATGATCTGGAGGTGATGATCTGATTATAAGCTTCCCTGTTTTTGTTCTTTTTAATCATCATC
>CACZSG010000304.1 GCA_902783665.1 uncultured Lachnospiraceae bacterium
GAAGCGCGTTTTCGGAGGGGCCTGCGAATCAGCGACGGAGCCCCCTCGAAGAAGACAACGGGCATCTGGAGGAAACTGCCGGCCGGGTCTGCTGTCGTCCCAGAATGAATAACTATCACATCCGTTCAGAAAATATACAATCCGGACCTGCGCAAAGATATTCTTATAGGGTCAGAAGCTCTCCAGCGCTCCCGCAACGTCCCCCATCAGTGCGTTCGTAAAGTCACTTCCCAGCGACACCGACCAGGAAGTCCCGTTGTTGGCCAGCTTCAGCTGTATGTCTGTCGAAGCTGTTCCGTTGTCGGCCTTCAGAGCATCCAGCAGCATGCGGATCATCTCGTCGGAAGTCTTCTGCGAATCGGCCCGCAGGTTTTTCGGATCTTTCGCATAGGAGACCACGGCTTCCTGGTATTGATCCATGGCAGTGTGGAGATCCAGACTGGTCACGCGAACCTCAGCGGTGGCCTGGCTGCCGGTCTCGGTACAGCGGATGATATTGTAATCAAAAGAAGAGGCAAGGCGGTCCAGAAAGACCTGGTCCAGCATCGGCGCGTAGGTCTCGCTGCCTGTCTGAAAAACGTCCTGAAGATTCAGGAAGCTGCGCCAGTTTTCAGTGGAGAAGTCCCTGAATTCGTCCAGCTGCATGGTCAGAAAATCAGTTGCGGACAGGAGATATGGATCGTTCATGTTGGTGATGAAACCGCTGACCAGTTCATCGGAAAGCTGATCGTCGGCCATGATGATCCAGCCGCTCTCATCCTTGATCAGATGAAAAACAGCATTGGTAGTAACAAGATTGTAGGTATGGGAATTCAGGATCTGATGGAAAAGGGTGTAATAATCACCGGTGGAAAGAGGCTCCGGTTCGGGATAGATCTGCAGACTTCTGCGGGTCAGCTCGGTACACAGATCCACGGCCAGCGCTTTCGTGTCAATGTTGGTGATCTCGGCATTCACAGAGGCATGTGAATCATCCTCCAGGGTCTCGCCGGTAATCCTGTATTTGAAATTCCTGAAAAACTGGTGCACGGCCTGGGAGGCTTCGGATCCGATTTCGCCTTCGTCGACCTGAGGACCAGTAAGGTTCTGGTAAGAGATATAAGAAGAGATAGTATCGTCATCCAGCCCGCGGATCAGTTCAAGCTCCTGCTGGACGGTGGTGGAAGGACTGCCGATGCGTTCTTTGTTCGCGCGGTAAAGGAAGAAAATAAGGACAAGCTGAAGAACCAGTATAAGCGGCACTCCGATATAGAACAATACTTTTGCAGTTTTATGCCGGAACAGATACATGCCCAGCAGTATACCGATGCTGCCGCCGATGATGGCGGTGAACAGCAGGACTTTGACCGGTATTCTGTATCGGTGGCGTCGTGCCCGGCTTTTGTCAATACCCATCATCAGAAAGGCTGCCAGATTAATCAGTATGATGTAACAGATGATCACAGTTTTCATGAGGTTCTCCACTTGTCATTATGCATTCAGTATGTAAATCTAACTTCATAGCATATGGAATATTTGTATTTTACATGATTGCATGATAATTGTCAAATTTCGGCCGGATTTTGTCAGTATTTGAGTGATTTCGGGGTATTGACAATTCAGAACGTGCAAAGTATGATTTTAAGCGATGTAAAGCGGAAAACTGATGAATATGGCAAATGGAGGGTACTGAATGTACGCATTAGACGAAGTCAGAATGATCGACCCGGAAGTCGCAGATGCAATTGTTGCTGAACAGGAAAGACAGAACAGCCATATTGAGCTGATCGCTTCTGAAAACTGGGTTTCCAAAGCTGTTATGGCAGCCATGGGAAGTCCGCTCACAAACAAATACGCGGAAGGATATCCCGGAAAAAGATACTACGGCGGCTGCGAGTGTGTAGACGTTGTGGAGGAACTTGCCATCGCGCGCGCCAAAGAACTGTTTAACTGCACATACGCAAACGTGCAGCCGCATTCCGGCGCCCAGGCCAATATGGCAGTGTTTTTTGCCCTGTTAAAACCGGGTGATACGGTAATGGGCATGAATCTGGCGCACGGCGGGCATCTGAGCCACGGAAGCCCCGCAAATCTTTCCGGCGCATATTTTAATATTGTACCGTACGGAGTGAACGACGACGGCGTGATCGACTATGACAATGTCCGCGAGATTGCCCTTTCCTGCCGTCCGAAAATGATCATTGCCGGTGCCAGCGCCTATGCCAGAATCATCGATTTCAAGAGGTTCCGTGAGATCGCGGATGAAGTCGGCGCCTACCTGATGGCGGATATCGCACACATCGCGGGTCTTGTGGCAGCCGGAGAGCATCCGAGCCCGTTCCCCTATGCGCATGTCGTCACGACGACTACCCATAAGACGCTTCGCGGACCCCGCGGCGGAATGATCCTTGCGGAGGAATCCTTCGCGAAGGAAGTTAATTTCAACAAAGCTGTTTTCCCGGGCATTCAGGGTGGTCCCCTGATGCATGTCATTGCAGCCAAAGCTGTATGCCTGAAAGAAGCCCTGACTCCTGAGTTCAGAACTTACCAGGCAGGTGTCAGAAAGAATGCCAAAGCCCTTGCGGATGGCCTGATGAAACGCGGCATCCGGATCGTCTCCGGCGGAACCGACAACCATCTGATGCTGGTGGATCTGACCAGTGTGGACAAGACCGGCAAAGAGGTAGAGCATCTTCTGGACAGTGTGAATATCACCTGCAACAAAAACACCATCCCCAATGATCCCAAGTCTCCGTTCGTTACAAGCGGCATCCGTCTCGGTACACCGGCGGTCACCTCCCGCGGAATGAATGAAGAAGATATGGATGTCATTGCAGAGGCGATCGCCCTCATGCTGAAAGAAGGAGAGGCCGCCAGCGAGAAAGTAAGGGGCATGGTGAAAACTCTTACGGACAAGTATCCGCTGATGTAATGACGGTATATCTGTGACCGGACTGCGCGCCGTGAAAGTGCGGCATTCCGGCTCTGCCCCTTTTGTTTTCACGGGCAGACTGTTGAAATCAGTGTTTTAAAAGTGAGATATTTAAGGAGAAGACGGCTTTGATCGCCGCCTTTTTCTTTTTGTGAAAAGTTTGTGATTTAAGAAGTATTAAGAAATTTATTCTTTTAAAAAAGGAAACTTGTGCTATGATTGAGGTGAATTTTGACAGAGGTGAACATTTTATATGAAGAAATTCCTGATTGCCGTTCTTGTTCTGGCTGTGCTTGGCGGGGGCGGCTATGGCGCTTATTATTATTTTTATGCTTCAAAGAAAGACGCCGGCAGCGAAAGAGTTTCATCGGAGAGCGATGACGCCATCTTCGTTGATTCCGTCTCCATGCTGGCCGGCCTGGATGCAGCCAATGGTATGACGGACCGCTACGGCGGAGAAACAGTGGCTCAGGCAACGCTTGAGGTAAAGACAGACACGGACCAGAAGATCAAAGAAACTTATGTGAAAGAGGGAGACCTGGTCAAGGAAGGCGACAAACTGTTTGCCTATGACACCACCGAGAACGAGGATACCATCGAGAAGAACCTGATAGAGATCGAACGCTCGGAGGCGGAGATAGAGCAGAGCCACAAGGCCATCGAGAACTACGAAAAGCAGCAGAAGAGTGCCAATGAGGATGATAAGCTTGCCATCACGACAAGCATTCTTTCCGAAGAAAATGCCATAAAAACAAATGAATACAACATCAAGACGAAGGAAAAGGAAAACGAGAGTCTGAAGGAAAAGATCGCCAACGCTGTGGTAACAGCGGAGATGGCCGGTATCATTCAGAAGGTAAACGATTCCTCTTCGACAAGTTCGTCTGACTGGAGCAGTACCGGAGACGATTCTTCCTATATTACTATTCTGGCGACGGGCGATTTCCGTATCCAGGGCAAGGTGAATGAACAGAACATTCAGAACATCTACGAAGGAATGCCCATGATCGTTTTCTCCCGTGTGGACGAAAAACAGAGATGGTACGGAATGATCACAAAGATTGATACGGACCAGAAGGATAATTCCAACAGCAACAACGGCTATTACGGGGAATCCGGCGCCGACTCTTCTTCCTATAAATTCTATGTGGAACTGGATGATTCCGAGGGCCTGATGCTTGGCCAGCATGTCTACATGGAAGAGAATATCGGACAGGACAAAGTAAGAAACGGGATCTGGCTTCCCGCTTCCTATCTGATGGAAGAAAACGGTGAGTATTATATATGGAAGGCCGGCGCTGACAATATGATCCACAAAGAGAAGATCACCGTCGGTCAGTACGATGAAGAAGCGGTGCTCTACGAGATCACGGAAGGGATCGCCGCTGAGGATTATATTGCTTTCCCGATGGACGATATAACTGAAGGCCTGCCTGTCAACTACAATGAGGTACAGGAGGACTATGCCTATACCGGGGACGACTCGTTCGGTGAAGAAGGCGATTACCAGGAATTCGAGGAGGGTGACGAAGGTTTCGACGTAAGTATCGGCTTTGAAGATGAAGACGGCGCCTTCGAAGAGATCAGCCCGGACGATGAGATCTTGGCGGATGACGGGGAAGATATAGAATACTTTGATGCTGACGCGGACATGGAAGAGGTCCCCGGGGACATTGAATTCTTTGACGCTGACGCAGAAAACGGGGTCGGGGGCGATTTTGAATATGAAGCTCCCGGAATAGAAGAAGAAAACCCCTGAGGAGAAATGACGAAGCATGAGTCTTGTTTTAAAGCTTGACCATATATATAAAGACTATAACCTTGGAAAACTGGTGGTACCGGTACTGAAAGATGTTTCACTTTATGTGGAAGAAGGAGAATATGTAGCCATCATGGGGCCTTCCGGCTCCGGAAAATCCACGCTGATGAATATAATCGGATGCCTGGACAGGCCTACTTCCGGAACCTATGAACTGAACGGAACAGATGTGTTTTCCCAGAACGACAGGGCAATGGCAGCAATGCGTCTGTCCGGAATCGGTTTCGTTTTTCAGAATTTTCAGCTGCTGTCCAGACAGACAGCTCTTGACAATGTAGCACTGCCGCTGATCTACGCAGGTGTGCGGAAGAAAGAACGGCGGCAGCGGGCTTTTGAAGCCCTGAAACGCGTAGGACTTGAGGACCGTGTGACATTTAAGCCCACCCAGCTTTCCGGAGGACAGAAACAGAGGGTCGCCATTGCCAGAGCCATGGTGAACAATCCGAAACTGCTGCTTGCGGACGAGCCGACAGGCGCACTGGATTCCAAGTCCAGCGAACAGGTAATGCAGCTTTTCCAGATGCTGAATGACGACGGCATTACGGTGGTCATGATCACGCACGATCCCGGAATTGCCAGACACGCAAAAAGAATCGTGGATATTTTCGATGGCGTTATCTCAGAACGGGGGGATGCTTCTTGAAGATAAAAACAGTATTGATCAGTGTGGTCGTGCTGGCCGGCCTTGCGGCAGGCGGATATTACGGCGCCCGCTACATGGTAAAACGAAATACGAAAGCAGTGGAAGTGATGCCTGTGTCAAATGCGAATCAGGCATACTTTACCTATGATGAAGAAGCTTCCATTGTCGGTGTAGTGACATCGGATGTTTCCCAGACGGAAAAGCTGAACGAGGAATACGAGATCGCTGAAGTATTCGTAAAAGAGGGGGATGCTGTCAAAGAAGGCACACCCCTGTTTGCTTATGATATGACACTGCCGGAGCTGGAACTTGAACTGCGGGAGCTGGAGCTTCGCACCAGAGAACTGGAACTTCTCAGCATGCAGAAAGAGCTGGAAAAGCTTCAGAGGACCAGGCCGACGGCATCTCTGATCGACCATTTTACTACCTTTACCATGGCATCCGCGCAGGAAGAGGTGGTCGTGGAGGAGTACGACCTGAAGCAGGAGACGGAGAAAAACAGCAAGGATACAGCATCCTCTGCTGATACCGGGCTTTCCATAGAAATTGTCGGTGAGGTGGAGAACCCGAACCTGGTGCAGCAGGGGGACATGACCGCGAACGGGACCGCCCCGAAGGAGACGGAGACCGAAAAGGAGTCGGAAACCGGGACGGAAGCGGAAAGCGAATCAGAGACGGGAACCGAGGCAGCAGAAAACGGTGCCGGACAGGAAATAGAGAGTGAGACAGAAAGTCCGGAGGAGAAAGCGGCCAGAGAACTGAAGAAAAGAATGGACAGCATCTATTCAGACTTCACGGCCTATATGGCAGCTCTGGAGGAATGCGACAGACAGCATGGCGATGAAGGTCTGACGCTGGACGTGCTTGAAAATGCTGCCAATATCTCCAAGACGATCGATTTCTATCACACACATCTGGTTCAGAAAAACGATGCGGGCAACTATGAGTACCTGGCATCGGTCCGCTCTTATTTTGACGGGGAAAAACTTGTTTCCCTGCAGGAAAAGGGTGCTGCACTGGAAAGCTATCAGACCCTGTATGTTCAGAAACTGCTGGAAGTGCTTTTCCAGGACCGTGATGATCTGAAGGAAGCAGCGGCGAAAGCCCGGGCTGAATATGAGAAGCTTGGCAACGACCATAAGAGCCTGATTCCCGCGGAACTGCTGAGCAGACTGGAAGAGACAGAACAGTCTTCCGCACAGGAGGATCTGCTGCAGGCAACGGCTGAAGA
>CACZSG010000305.1 GCA_902783665.1 uncultured Lachnospiraceae bacterium
ATGAAATTGCCAGTTTTACGCTTTTTTATAAGGCCAGTTTTTGGGGCTGCCTTTTGATGTTTTCCGGGAGTGATGATGTTTTGAAAATATGCTTTTATAGATACAGCCTATTTGATCTTTAGTTTATGCAACATATAAAATGGCGCCCGGCATACAAGTATTCCGAATACCGAAATATGTCTGCCGGATTCCCATTTTTCGTTAAAGAAAACATTTCTTTCACAGATTCCTATAACCGAAGCAGCAGACAAAAGATAGTATTAATCATATCAGTCTGTCAAATGTTAATGATAACAGTTCATAAAAGCATATAATTCGGAAAACCATCCGCAATTCCACTGGAAAACCTGCACAATGTCTGCTATTGTAGAAAAAGTATAAATCCAGAAGAACACAGGAGGATTACATATGGGCGTAATCGGAATCATCGGAGCCATGGAGGTTGAAGTGGCGGATCTGAAGAAAGCCATGGTAAACACCAGTATCATAAATAGAGCAGGCATGGAATTCTGCCACGGGACACTGTGCGGCAAAGAGGTGGTCGTCGTACAGTGCGGCATTGGAAAAGTAAACGCTGCCATCTGCACACAGGTGCTGGCAGATCTGTTTGAAGTGGAATGTGTCATCAACACGGGCGTGGCAGGATCCCTGAACGCGCAGATCAATATCGAGGACATTGTCATATCGACAGACGCGCTGCAGCATGACATGGATGTTACCATGCTCGGTTACCCGAAAGGACAGATCCCGGGCATAGATGTTCTGGCCTTTGAGGCAGACCAGAAGCTGGCGGACCTGGCGGAAAAGGTCTGCAAAGAGGTCAATCCGCAGATCGGCACCTTCCGGGGACGGGTCGTCAGCGGAGATCAGTTCGTGGCTGCAAAGGAGACCAAGGAGGAGCTGATCCGCCTGTATGACGGCTCCTGCACGGAGATGGAGGGGGCGGCCATTGCCCAGACAGCCTACCTGAACGGCATTCCGTTCCTTATTCTGCGGGCTATCTCCGACAAGGCGGACGACAGCGCCCACATGAATTACCCGGAATTTGAGCGGGAAGCAGCCAGACACTGCGTGAACCTTGTGATGGGTATGCTGAAAGAACTGGCATAATGAACCGGTGACGGGGCATGGCTGGTCTGTGGCTTCCTGACGAACCGATGACAGACGTTTTGACAGTTCCTTTTCAGTGTAGTAAGATGTATTTAAATATGAATGAAACAGACACAGAGGGGCTTCCTGAGGAAGCATCTCTGCGGCATTCATTTGTAAACGATCCGTAAACAGCATGGGAGGAAGAAACAATGGTTGCATGGAAAAACATGGACACCCTGAAAGCATATCAGGCCATGGCAGAGAAGAAGACAGACGTGAACCTGAAAGAAGTGCTTTCCGGTGACGCAGGTGCCGAACGTGTGGCAAAATACTGTGTTCCGATGGCGGAAGGCCTTGCATACAATTTTGCCGCCAAAAAAGTGGACGACGGGATCCTTGAGGATCTTGCGGCATTCGCAAAGGAAGCGCAGCTGACGGAGAAATTCGCGGAGCTGGCAGGCGGCGCTGTTATCAACACCGGCGAGAACCGTCTGGTGCTGCACCACCTGACCCGCGGACAGCTCTGCGGTCCGGTCGTGGCCGACGGGACGGACAAGCGTGCTTTCTATGAGACACAGCAGAAGAACATCGCCGAGTTCACGAAAAAAGTGCATGCCGGAGAGATCACCAATGCGGCAGGAGAAAAATTCACGACGGTCGTACAGATTGGTATCGGCGGCAGCGACCTTGGCCCGCGCGCGGTCTATCTGGCGCTGGAGAACTGGGCAAGAGCAAACGGAACCCTGAAGATGGAAGCCCGCTTCATCAGCAACGTGGACCCGGACGATGCGGCAGCTGTGCTGAACACCACGGATGTGGCTCATGCCATCTTTGTTCTGGTGTCCAAATCCGGCACGACGCTGGAGACACTTACCAATGAGTCCTTTGTCAAGGACGCGCTGGAAAAGGCAGGCCTGGATCCGTCCAGACATATGATCGCGGTCACCAGCGAGACCTCCCCGCTGGCAAAGAACAGCGGCTATCTTGCGGCGTTCTTCATGGACGACTACATCGGCGGAAGATATTCCTCCACCTCCGCGGTGGGCGGCGCTGTCCTGTCGCTGGCGTTCGGTCCGGAAGTCTTTGCGGCATTCCTGGAAGGCGCGGCAGCAGAGGATAAGCTGGCCATGAACGAGAACCTGCTTGAGAATCCGGCCATGCTGGATGCCCTGATCGGCGTTTATGAAAGAAATATTCTCGGATACGGCAGCACTGCGGTCCTTCCGTATTCACAGGCACTTTCCCGCTTCCCGGCACATCTGCAGCAGGCGGACATGGAGTCCAACGGCAAATCGGTCAACCGCTTCGGCGAGCCGGTCAGCTACCGCACGGGCCCGCTTCTTTTCGGCGAGCCGGGTACGAACGGACAGCATTCTTTCTACCAGCTGCTTCATCAGGGCACGGACATCATTCCGCTCCAGTTCGTGGGCTTTAAAGAGAGCCAGTTCGACAAGGACGTTGTGATCCAGGGCAGCACCAGTCAGAAGAAACTCTGCGCCAATGTCGTGGCCCAGATCATCGCCTTCGCCTGCGGCAAGGATGACGAGAACAACAACAAGTATTTCGCCGGCGGCCGTCCGTCCAGCATTATCATTGGAAAGAAACTGACACCGCAGGCCCTCGGTGCCCTGCTGTCCCACTTCGAGAACAAGATCATGTTCCAGGGCTTTGCATGGAATCTGAATAGCTTCGACCAGGAAGGCGTACAGCTGGGTAAAGTTCTTGCAAAACGCGTTCTGGCACACGAGACCGACGGCGCGCTGAAGGCATTCAGCGATCTGTTTGAGATCTGATCAAATCATTCATTTCCCGCAGGAGGTCTGCGCTCCTTACGGGGACTACACTGACGTGCAGTTACAGAGCAACCGTCGAATCAACTTATTTGATCCGGCGGTTCTCTTTTATGTATGGCCTGATACGCTGTTAGCTTCAGGGAGGGTTGAAAAATGGAGAAATGGTCACAGCTGTGGCTGGCATATCACAAGGTGGAAAATTCGGATTTTCGTCCGTATTTGAAGATCATTACAGTGCAGGGCTTTGCCCGGAGTGCCACTTTGGAGGCCGCCCTGGAAGAACTGTCAAGAGGAGTCCGCGGAATGCTGGGCATGGAGCCGGCGATCCTTTTTGAAGACTGTGCAAAGGAGGAGGTGGATGAAGATCTGCGAGGAAACTCTGCAAAAAATCCGGAAAATCCGGGGCTCATGATCCGGCGGAAAACGGCAGGAGCCGGCAGTGAGGCGTTCACGCTGCTTCTGACCGGATCTGACCAGGCAGCAGCGAAACCGGATAAAAACGCCGGAACCGCACAGACCACAGCGAATCCGGTCGGGGAAGCCGGAACCGCACAGGCCGGCGCCGGGCAGGAGAAACGGCTCTGTCTGGAAGCGGGGGATGCGAAAGGTGTTCTGTACGGTGTGTTTCATGTGCTGCGAGCTGCCGCCGCCGGGAGGACACCGGAACAGGCCTGCGGCTTTTTCAGCCCGGACGCGCCTCTTCGCATGCTGAACCACTGGGACAATATGCCCGGGGATATCGAGAGAGGGTATTCCGGGAATTCCTTTTTCTTCAGGGACGGAGAGATCCTGGCGAACGAACGCACAAAGGATTACGCGAGGCTGACCGCCAGCGTGGGTATCAACGCGGTGGTCATCAACAATGTGAATGTGAAAGGGGATGCCACCTGGCTGATCACGGACCGGTACTATGAAGACCTGGCACGCCTGGCGGAACTCCTTGAGACCTACGGGATCCGGCTGTATCTCAGCCTTAACTTTGCCGCACCGATGGAGCTGGGCGGCCTTGATACCTGCGATCCGCTGCGGGAGGAGGTGGTCCGCTGGTGGGAACAGAAGATGGAAGAGGTCTGGCGGCATCTCCCGTCCCTGGGGGGATTTCTGGTGAAGGCGGATTCAGAAGGCCGTCCCGGCCCCTTTACCTACGGGCGGACACAGGCGGAAGGCGCGAACATGCTCGCGGACGCTGCCGCGCCTTTTGGCGGACGGATCATCTGGCGGTGTTTTGTGTACAACTGTCAGCAGGACTGGAGAGACACCCGCACCGACCGCGCCTGCGCGGGGTATCAGGCTTTTAAGCCTCTGGACGGCGCATTCCGGGGGAATGTGATCCTGCAGATCAAAAACGGACCGATGGACTTCCAGATCCGGGAACCGGTGTCGCCGCTCCTGGGAGGCCTGACGGAGACAAACCAGATGCTGGAGGTGCAGCTGGCCCAGGAATATACCGGCCAGCAGATCGACGTATGCTATCTGGTGCCCATGTTCAGGGAGATCCTGGAATTCAGGACGGGCTGCGGAACAGAAAAAGACAGGGTCAGGGAGATTGTATGCGGCGAGACCTTCGGCAATAAAAATGCAGGCTTCGCGGCGGTCGCCAATACAGGAAATGACGCATGCTGGACGGGCAGCGAATTTGCGGCCGCGAACTGGTATGGGTTCGGCCGGCTGGCCTGGGACATGGATCTGGATGCGGAAGAGATTGCCCGGGAGTGGGCGGCGCTCACTTTCGCTGCGGACCGGGAGACGACCGATACGCTGACAGATATCCTGATGCATTCCCGCGAGACCTATGAGAAATACACCAGTCCGCTGGGGATCGGCTGGATGGTCACGCCCGGAACACATTACGGGTGCAGCGTGGACGGATATGAATACAGCCGGTGGGGAACCTATCACCGGGCGGATCATCTGGCCATCGGAGTGGACCGTTCCAGCCGCGGTACCGGGTATGCGCAGCAGTATTATCCGGAGGCTGCAGCCCGGTTTGATTCACCGGAGACATGTCCCGAAGAGCTGCTGCTGTTTTTCCACCGGGTTCCCTACACGTACAGGCTGAAAAACGGCAAAACGCTGATCCAGCATATTTATGATTCTCATTTTGAAGGATTTCAGGAGGCGGAAGAGATGGCTTCCCGTTTTC
>CACZSG010000306.1 GCA_902783665.1 uncultured Lachnospiraceae bacterium
ATGTTTTTCCTTTGGCTGTAAATGAGTCGGCGGTTCATTCACCGCGACTCCTTCTTCCTGATCGGCGAGTCAGAGGGACGTTCACCGTGACTCATTTTGTGCTGCGGCAGATCAGCCGGGCTGATCAGCCGCCTGCCAAAATGAGTCGCGGTGAACGTCCCTCTGACTCACTGCTTATAGATCTGTCTCTTCCATTTCCCGGACAGATAGAACACGCTTCCGATCATGATGGGCATGAACCCGGCCAGCGCGTCGCCGTACCAGAAGCCCTGGCTGCCCATGGAGAAGACAAAGCCCAGAAGGAACGCCAACCCGATACGACCTATCATGCCGTCGATGACAGCCACCAGCAGATTCAGCCTGGAGTTGCCGGAACCGTTGATGATGGCGAAGGCGCCGGACCGGGTGGCCGCCCCGACAAAGTTAAGCACCACAGGAACAATGATCAGTGAATATTCAGCCAGAACGGCCGCGTCGCTGGTGAAGATCTCGCACACTTCCCTTGGAAACAGCAGCACCAGGGCAGACACGCCCGCACTGATGGTCAGGCCGATGCCCAGCACCACGCCAAGAATGCGCGGGATGCGGTCGAAGCGTCCTGCGCCCAGGTTCTGCCCCACCATGGAGCTTCCGGCCGTGGTGAACGAGTTGGAGACGATGCCCATCATCATGCCCATCTTGTTGTAGATACCGGACAGCGCCGAATAGACGACACCTTCCTGGTTGATCCAGGCCATCAGGATCACCTTTGAAAAGCTGACGGCCGCGGACTGAATGGCCATCGGAATGCCCAGGGAAAGCAGCGGTTTCAGGATCTGAACGTCTATTCTGAAGCTTTCCGCACGGAAATCGAACCCGAAGCTTTCCTTATGCTTATACAGATAAACCAGCGAAATGATAAAGCTGACCGCCTGCCCGATCACGGTGGCAAGCGCGGCTCCGAAAGCAGCCATGCCGAAGAAGCCGACGAACAGGATGTCCAGCACCGTATTCAGCACGGCGGCGATGGCGATGAACAGGAAGGGGCGCTTCGAATCACCCATGCCGCGCAGGATAGCCGATACAATGTTGTAGCCGTAGATGAACGGCAGACCGGCCACACAGGTCATCATGTAGTCCATGGTGTATCCGTAGGATTCGGCCGGCGTGTTCAGCCAGTTCAGAATGGGGTGCCTGATCACGGTGCACAGCACGGAAATGAGGATGGAAACCCCCAGCAGAAACGTGAACATGGTCCCGATCAGCCTGCGGATATGGTCGTTCTGCTTCGCGCCCACATACTGGGCAATGATCACCTGCCCGGCGGAGGAAAAACCCATGGCCAGGAACGTGAGCAAATGCAGCACGTCCCCGCCGATGGAGACGGCCGACATGCCAGCGCCGCCTACCACCTGCCCCACGACCACCATGTCCACCAGGTTGTATACCGCCTGCAGGGCATTGGCCACGAACAGCGGCATGGCAAAAGCCAGAAGCTGCCGGATGACGCTTCCGCTGGTAAGGTCTGTGATCATAGTGCCGGACCGGACTGCTCTCTTATTCTCAGACAATGTTTTTCTCCGTTTCTGCTGTTATGAGTTATCGTTTTCCAGGGCCTTATCCCTTCATCCATACTGAAGCATACGCTGTACTGTTTTTCTCACAGCGTATAGCAGCTCTCATCAAAGAACGGCGCGTCCTTCACCTGCTCCAGCCTGTTCTGCAGCATCTCCTTTTCCTGTTCGGAAAGCGGGGAAGCCAGCAGCTCGTCCATGTGCTCCACCGCAAACTTGAAATGATCGAAGTGTCCGGGCGGAATAATGGTGTCCACGCCAAGGGAAAGGGCATACTTCACGGCTGCCGCCAGAAGGTCGCTCTCCTTTTCCGTATCAAACGGTCTGCACCAGGACTTGGGATACGGGGAAGCATAGCGTTCCTCATCGTTCTTCCAGGCCCGGTCGATCATGGATTTCATGCAAAGCACGCCTATTCCCTTTTCGCGGGCCTTCTTCAGCAGGGCGGCGCCCATGTTGTGCGCCATGTGCATATGCCAGTTGAAGGGGAACAGGACGGTATCGAAATCGTAATATTCCAGCGCTTTCAGGGCGACCGCCTCGCTGTGGGCGGTGATCCCCAGCTTGCGGGCGATTCCTTTTTCCTTCATCTCCACCATCATCTCCATGACGCCGCCGGGGCCGAAGGCCGTCTCCAGCTCTTCCATGGTGCAGAGTCCGTGAATCTGGTAGACATCAAAATAATCTGTTTTCAGCAGGCGAAGAGATTCTTGCATCTCCGGCTCGGTCTGCGCGCGCAGACGCTGGTTGGTCTTGCAGGCCAGATAGACCTTGTTCCGGTACGGGGCCAGGGAATTCCCCAGCATTTCCTGAGCGTTTCCGTAGGTGGGCGCCACATCGAAATAGTTGATGCCCTGGTCCACCGCCCAGGATACATCGTGGTCCGAATGCTTCTGGCCGTCCTTGAGGACCTCGCGCCCGTCATAATATGAGGCTGAAACTATGCCGCCGTATGTCACTGCTGAAATGTCAAACCCCGTGCTGCCTAATCTGCGGTATTTCATGCGTCTTCTCCTCCTGTGTAAAGCTGTTGTCTCCTATCGTTTCCCGTCATTTTTCTTAGTGGGAAACTGCTGTTTTCCATGTTAACACAAACCTTCCCATTTTTCTATTTTTTCAAAAGAAAAGCTTTCGTTGACAATCCCAGACACTGTCTCTATGATTAATATGGCAGATAAAAAGAATAACGTGTTTTTTGCCGCACATTTTCCTGATATACGAAAGAGAATTTGCAGCAAACTACCCTGTCCGGGGAATCTGCTGCAACTATTCTGTTCAGGAACATGACAATCATTCGAAAGGGGAATTTCAAGTGAAAAAGAAAGGCATTTTTATCATCATCCTGGCTGTTATCATCGCCTGCGGCGCCTATGTGGGCTACCGTCTCGCGATCCACGGCACCGACATTATCGGCGTAACGACCAAAGGCAATACGATCTACATGAACTCAGCCACCGGCGACGAATTCGTCAGCGGCCAGGGCAAGCTGACTATTAAGGAAGGCGAACACCTGCACCTTAAATACAAACTGTCCTCCGGAAGCTTCGATTTAAGCGCATCAGACGGAGAACACACCGTAGAGCAGGCCGGAGTAGAAGGAAACGGCAGCGTGGACCTTGATGCCGAACCCGGTGAATACACTGTTGTCTTCACCATGAACGGCGCAATCGGAAATGCTGTG
>CACZSG010000307.1 GCA_902783665.1 uncultured Lachnospiraceae bacterium
CCGATCAGCTTGCCGTTCAGCTCAGGGATAACAAGGCCGATAGCCTTTGCAGCGCCGGTGCTGTTCGGAACGATATTGATGGCTGCAGCGCGGGATCTTCTCAGATCGCCTTTTCTCTGCGGTCCGTCAAGGGTCATCTGGTCGCCTGTGTAAGCATGGATCGTGCACATGATACCGGACTTGATGGGAGCGAGATCGTTCAGAGCGTTAGCCATCGGAGCAAGGCAGTTAGTTGTGCAGGAAGCAGCAGAGATGATCTTGTCTTCGCTGGTGAGTTTGTCATGGTTTACATTGTAAACGATGGTCGGAAGATCGTTTCCTGCCGGTGCGGAAATGATGACATGCTTTGCGCCAGCATTGATATGAGCTTCAGCTTTTGCCTTGGAGGTATAGAATCCGGAGCATTCCAGAACTACGTCAACACCAAGCTCGCCCCACGGAGCGTTGTTTGCATCCGGGATCGCATAGATCTTGATTTCTTTTCCGTCTACGCAGATGGAATCTTCGCCGGCTACAACCGTATCACACTTCTCATATCTGCCCTGTGTGCTGTCGTATTTCAGAAGATGTGCAAGCATCTTCGGAGAGGTAAGGTCGTTGATAGCAACGATTTCAAAACCTTCTGCACCGAACATCTGTCTGAATGCAAGACGGCCGATACGACCAAAGCCATTAATTGCAACTTTTACTGCCATGATTGTTTCCTCCTAGTATGTTGGTTTAATGCTGCCGACTGCGGCAGCTGGTTCATAGCGCTGTTGGTATTGTTTATAACGAATCCCAACCCTCTGCTATTCTACCCAATCCACTCAGAAAATTCAAGTGCTATTTGGGGCCAGAATCACATTTTATGAAACTTTTATCTGATTATATGCCCGGAACGCGTCATCTATATGGTAGGATTCCGTTCTGGGCTGTTCACATACCCCGCCCGTGACAAGAATATAATCCTTTCCGTCGATCGTCGCGAAGCTGGCCAGGCAGTGTCCGGCCTGGCTTGTGTATCCGGTCTTGCCGCCCATGATCTCCCCGCCGTTTACATACTCATCCACTGTCGCCTTGAAAAGGGTGCTCCAGAAAGTAAACCCTTCCGGATGGAGATTGGTCGGAGGGACCGAGTAGTGATGCGTCGTGATGATGCTGTAGAAGACCGGATTGTCCAGGCCTGCCCGGAGCAGCTTTGCCAGATCCATGGCGGTGGAATACTGCTCCTCGCTGTGCAGCCCCGTCACATTGGCAAAATGCGTGTTCTTCATTCCAAGCTTTGCAGCCTTTCTGTTCATACGGGAGACAAATTCCTCCTCGCTGCCTGCAGCGGACAGCGCCAGCTGCATGCAGCATTCCGCACCGGAGGGAAGCAGCGCCCCGTACATAAGGTCGATGATCCTGGCCTCTTCACCGGGGTCAAAACCTGCCCTGGAGGCATCCGAATCGTACAGATCCTGATAATAGAACGCGTCCATCACGACCTTCACATCCTCCGGCGAATCCCATTCATCAAGGGCTGTCAGCACTGTCATCATTTTCGTCAGGGAAGCAGGATACATTTTCTCCGTCCCGTTAAGAGAAGCAAGCACCTGTCCGCTTTCCCTCTCCATCAGCACGGCGATGGGACTGTCCAGCAGTCCGGATCCGAATATTCCTTCCCCCGCATCTGTGTCTCTCTCATCAGCCAGATAAAGGATCAGCGTCCCGCTGATGCAGATGAGCACGAGGACAAGAAGAAGGCCCGGAAGGGCTGCCGTCAGTCTTTTCTGCCACTGCGGCCTTTTCCTGCGCGGTCCCCCGGGCCGGAAAGCTCCGGCTCTGTTCTGTCTTCTTGGCGTCTGCGCCATCGGCGGTTCCCCCTTTCATTGTTCTTTTATGATCGTTCCTCCGCCGAGAACATAGGATCCGTCGTAAAAGACGACCGCCTGTCCCGGCGTTACGGCACGCACCGGAGCGTCAAAGATCACTTCAGCCCTGTCAGGGCCTGTCTTTCTGACAACGGCAGGTGCGCCGGCGTGATTGTACCGGATCTTCGCGATGACCCTCTTCTCCTGCTCCAGGTCCGGAATGCTCATGAAATTCAGTCTGTCGCAGACGAGCCTGTCGGTAAAGACCTCTTCGGCGTCTCCGACTACCACCTCGTTCGTTTCCGGGCGGATCTCCAGCACAAAGACAGGACGGCCCATGGAAAGACCCAGACCCTTCCGCTGTCCCACCGTGTAATGGCAGATTCCCTTATGTCTCCCGACCACCTGTCCGTCCCTGGTCACAAAACACCCCTCCGGTGAATGGACACCGGTGTTTTTTTCTATAAAGCCGGCATAGTCCTGGTCCGGAACAAAGCAGATCTCCATGCTGTCTGGTTTTTTCGCCACGGGAAGCCCCAGCTCTTTCGCGATCTCCCGGACTCTGGGCTTTTCATAGTCTCCCACCGGCATCAGGGTCTTCGACAGCTGGTCCTGCGTCAGATTATACAGCGCGTATGTCTGGTCCTTCGCCGCGGAAGCAGCGTTTGCAATGGTGTATCTTCCGTTTTCCAGCCGGTCGATCCTTGCGTAATGCCCGGTGGCGATATAGTCAGCCCCGATCTGAAGGCTTCTCTCCAGCAGGGACTCCCATTTGACATAACGGTTGCACGCGATGCACGGGTTCGGGGTCCGGCCCGCCAGATATTCCGCCGTAAAATAATCAATGACATTCTTCTGGAATTCTCTGCGGAAATTCATGACATAGTGGGGGATCCCCAGGATCCCGCAGACTGCCCGGGCATCCTCCACGGCACTGATGCCGCAGCATCCGCCTTTCTCGGAGGTGCTGCAGGCCTCTTCTTCCTGCCAGATCTGCATGGTGACGCCGACCACATCATATCCCTGTTCTTTTAAGAGGTATGCGGCCACGGAGGAATCGACTCCTCCGGACATACCTACGACCACTCTCTTTTTTTCCATCCTGCTCCCTTTTCTCAGCGGCTGCCTCTCATCGCGCGAAGCCGTTCGATCACTTCTTTCAGCCGGTC
>CACZSG010000308.1 GCA_902783665.1 uncultured Lachnospiraceae bacterium
GACCTGGGCGCCATCTGCAACCTGAACGAAGGCAATGGCCCGTACCGTCCGCGTTACATTATGCCGGACTACGCGAAGGCTGTAAAAAAGGGCGTAAAGTTCCTGGAACTGGATCCGCCGCAGGATCTGGACGAACTGCTGAACTTTCTGATGATCCTGTACAGGCACGTGCCCTCCATCACTACGTACCCGGTATTCCTCGGCGATTTGGACCAGCTGATCGAGCCGTTCCTGGACGGTGTTTCCGATGAGGAGGCAGAAAAGAAGATCCGTCTGTTCCTGCGCTATCTGGACCGTACCATCACTGACAGCTTCTGTCATGCGAACATCGGTCCGCAGGAAACCAGAGCCGGCCGCATCATTCTGAAACTGGAGAAAGAGATCCAGCAGGCCGTGCCGAACCTGACCCTGAAATACGATCCGGACATCACTCCGGACGATTTCGCTGAGCAGGCGCTGTATACCTCCTTGTTCTGCGCGAACCCGGCCTTCTGCAACGACCGGATGCACAAGGACACCTATGCCCGCTATGGCATTTCAAGCTGCTATAACATCCTGCCCATCGGCGGCGGTTCCTACACCCTTTCACGCATTGTTCTGCCAAGGCTGGCAAAACTGACAAACGATAAGGATGAGTTCCTGAACAAACTGCTTCCGGAATGCCTGAAATGTATGGCCGATTACATGAATGAGCGCATCCGCTTCATCGTGGAAGAGTCCAGCTTCTTTGAATCCAATTTCCTTGTAAAAGAAGGATTCATAGCAAGAGAGAACTTCCTGGCCATGTTCGGCGTGGTAGGACTTGCCGAGGCGGCCAACTGGTTCATGGAGGACAAGACAAAACGCTACGGACATGACGAAGAAGCCGATCAGCTGGCGGATGATATTATGACGGTCATCCACAACTTTACGGAATCTTATCCGGCTCTGTATTCCGAAGTGGCGGGCGGCCATTTCCTGCTGCACGCGCAGGTGGGTATCGATTCCGATACCGGCATCACCTCCGGCGTCCGTATCCCGGTGGGAGAGGAACCGGACAGCCTGTACGACCATCTGAAGCACAGTGCCAGGTTCCACCGTTTCTTCCCGACCGGCTGCGCGGATATCTTCGCCTTTGATGTGACAGGCAGAGACAATCCCGGCGCGGTTCTGGACATTGTGAAAGGAGCCTTTGCGGTAGGAGATAAATATATCAGCTTCTATGCCTCCGACAGCGACCTGGTGCGCATCACCGGATATCTGGTAAAACGAAGTGAGATGGAAAAATATGACAGGGGGGAGGCCGTGCTGCAGAATACCACGCAGCTGGGAGCACCTACCTATAAGAGTGCGAATCTGGCAAATCGGAAGGTCAGATCCGGGCTGAACTGAAAAACATATAAATTGACACGAACTGCAATAAGTGATAACATAACAATAACAGAGGTGCTGCCGATAGACGGTCAGCTCTGGTTAATGTTTACGGAAATGACCGCTTTCACTAGCCAAAGATCGGGCGGTCATTTCTTTTTGCCAAATGTGTACCCCGCCATAAAAACCGCAAGTGTGTAACCTGCGATCTGCATGAACTGAAATACGTCCATCGACATCCCCTCCTTTCGAAAGAATGGAGGGTTTTTGCCCTCCGAAGAGAGCTGACCGCCTACCGTATATGGGAGCACCTGTATATAAAATAACATAACATAGTTAAATGCGCAACATTATAATTATAATATGGTACATAACACATGATAAAGAGATGAATAATGCAAATAGTATAACCGTACGGACCTCCTTTGATACCGTCCCAGTAAACAAAATAATCCCCATGAGCGCCGTAGACGGCCCCGGCAACCGCACATCCATCTTTCTGCAGGGATGCAACATTGCCTGTGCCTACTGCCATAATCCGGAAACCCAGCAGCTGTGTATCAGCTGCGGCAAATGCGTTGCAGAATGCCCGGCGCAGGCTCTTTCCATAAAAAATGGAAAGACAGAATGGGACAGTGCCCGCTGCGTTTCCTGCGATCACTGCATCGCAGTCTGCGAACATCATGCCTCCCCGAAAATCCGTATGATGACCGCGAAGCAGGTGGCGGAAGAAGCAGAAAAAAACATCCCTTTCATCCGCGGGATCACCGTATCCGGCGGGGAGTGCATGCTGCACACAGATTTCCTGACAGAATTGTTTACCCTTGTACGCAGCAGGGGGCTTACCTGCCTGATCGACAGCAACGGAACCATTCCGTTTGAAAAGAATCAGGCCCTCCTGGAAGTAACGGACGGTGTCATGCTGGATGTGAAATCCTGGGAACCGGAAGTATTCAGCCATCTAACCGGGGCGAACCTTTCAGAGACCGTAAAACAGAACCTCCGGTTTCTTGCGGAACGCGGAAAACTGGAGGAGGTACGCATCGTCTGTCTGGAAGGAGAAGTGGATGTACCCCAGACCATCGTAGGTATAGCGGCCGAGATTCCTCAGCATCTGGGAGATTTTACACTGAAACTGATCCGTTTCAGGCCCTATGGCGTGAAAGGACGACTGGCCGGACGGCAGAGCCCTTCCACAGAGCAGATGAAGGAATGGGAAAAGATGGCTGTAAACGCTGGTTTCAGGAAAATCAGGATCACCTGACAGACGAGATTTTGAAAAACGTAGGAGAGAACGGATCCGGTAAAACAACCCTAATGAAGACCCTGCTGGGGCTGCAGAAGCCTATTTCCGGCACCATCCGCTGGGAAGGGGATGCAGGTGCGGGGCAGATCGGCTACCTGCCGCAGCAGAACATTGAGCGAATGGGAATTACCGCACTGGCGGACAAGAGCTATCGAAACCTTTCCGGAGGCCAGCAACAGCGAGTGCTGCTGGCCCGGGCACTGTGCGCCACAAGACAGGTTCTGCTCCTGGATGAACCGGTGTCCGGACTGGACCCGAAGGTGACGGAAGAGATGTATGCCCTTATTCAGAACCTGAACAAAGAAGGGACCACCATTCTGATGATCTCTCATGACGTACACGCAGCCCTGCAGTACGCGACCCATATCCTTCATATGGGTGACACCGTATTTTTCGGCACAGTTAAAGAATACAGGGAAGGAGGTCCGTCATGGATAAACTGATGATGTATCTGCAGTATCCGTTTGTGCGCTACGCACTGGTGGTGGGCGTGCTGATCGCCCTCAGTTCTTCACTGCTTGGCGTTACGCTGGTGCTGAAACGCTTTTCCTTCATCGGAGACGGTCTTTCCCACGTGGCTTTCGGTGCCATGGCGGTGGCGTCTGTGATGAACCTGACCAACAACCTGCTTCTTGTGCTGCCCGTTACTGTTGTCTGCGCCATCCTTCTGCTGCGGACAGGACAGAACACGAAGATAAAAGGAGATGCCGTCATAGCCATGATCTCCGTAGGAGCACTGGCTTTCGGCTATCTTTTCATGAATGTATTTTCCACGTCATCCAACGTTTCCGGTGATGTGTGCAGCACCCTGTTCGGATCCACCTCCATCCTGACGCTTTCTCTGCAGGAAGTGCAGATCTGCACTGTGCTTTCCCTGGCGGTGGTCATTCTCTTTATTGTATTTTACAACAAGATCTTTGCCGTTAGCTTTGACGAGACCTTCTCGAAGGCCATTGGTGTGAATACACAGGCCTGCAACATGCTGATCGCCGTGGTGACCTCCGTGATCATTGTGGTGGCCATGAACCTGGTAGGTTCCCTGCTGATCTCTGCACTGGTCATCTTTCCAGCCATTTCCGCCATGCGGCTGTTCCACAGCTTTAAGGCTGTTACCATCTGCTCGGCAGTGCTTTCCGTTGTCTGTACCTTTGCGGGCATGCTGATCTCTATTCTGGCGGGAACACCGGTTGGGTCTACCATTGTTGCTGTAGATGTGGCAGCATTTTTCATCTGTTGGATTGTTGGAAGAAAATAGAATTATAATTTAAAAGGAGAACGAGATGAAACGGATCAGCCATAGACTTCATGTAGAAAAGCATTTCGGGATACTTTTAACAGCAGTTGTACTTTCCCTGATGCTGGCCGGCTGCGGTTCAGGCGGTTCTAAAAAGCAGGACGCTGAAGATGAGACGGAACGCACGGTGGATATTGATTTACCGTCCATGTCCGCTACTATGGTATATTCCCAGGTGTATGACATGATCGTTGACCCGGATGCCTATATGGGCAAAGTAGTCCGTATGGAAGGCGTATATACGGTTTATAACAGCGAGGAGACCGGAAACCATTACACTTCCTGCATTATCCAGGATGCCACCGCATGCTGTGCCCAGGGCATGGAATTTGTCCTTACTGACAATTATTCCTATCCGGA
>CACZSG010000309.1 GCA_902783665.1 uncultured Lachnospiraceae bacterium
AGCGCAGCCAGCGGAAGCGGCATGCCGCTCATACAGAGGAATTCCAGCGCATTGTCCAGCATGGCGGAATCGGAGCCGCTCTGGGAGATCACCGGCAGCACCTTCGTCATGTCCTCCTCAGAGAACATTCCGGTGTGCATGGTCTCCTCCCGGGCCAGCATCTTGTCAGCGTTTCCCTTGATGGTGTTGATCTCCCCGTTGTGCACGATGAGCCGGTTGGGATGCGCCCGATTCCAGCTGGGCAGGGTGTTTGTGGAGAACCTGGAATGGACCACCGCGATGGCGGATGTATAGTCCGGATCTGTAAGATCCGTGAAGAAAGTCCGCAGCTGACCCACCAGGAACATCCCCTTGTAGACGATGGTCCTGCAGGAGAGGGAGGGCACATAGGTCCCCTCGTTGCTCTGCTCGAACTCCCGGCGGATCACATAGAGCCTGCGGTCAAAATCGATATCCTTCGATATGTCCTCCGGTCTTCCTATAAAGACCTGGCAGATGTTCGGCATGCATTCCCTGGCCTGTCTGCCCAGCACGGAGGGTTCGGCGTCCACCTTTCTCCATCCAAGAATCTCAAGCCCGGCCTTCCGGGTGATGATCTCGAACATGGACCTGGCCTGGCGCATCTTCAGATCGTTCTGCGGAAAGAAGAACATGCCGACCCCGTACTGCCGCTCCCCCGGAAGCTTCACTCCCTGCTCCGCCATTTTCCGGGCGAAGAAGCTGTGGGGGATCTGGGTCAGAATACCCACTCCGTCACCGGTCTTTCCCTCCGCGTCTTTGCCCGCTCTGTGCTCCAGATGTTCCACGATGGAAAGCGCGTCACATACAAGCTGATGGCTCTTGCGGCCTTCAATGTCGATGATGGCGCCGATCCCGCAGTTGTCATGCTCAAAAGACGGATCATAAAGGCCTTCCTGACGTATCTTTTCAAAGTAATCCTGCATGTGTGTCCCTCCTGCATAAAAATCGTCGGATTTTCCTGTAAAGTAAAAAAGCGCTTCGGACAGAACTGTCCGAAGCGCCATTGCTTCTAAGTGAACTCAGATTTTTCCGCAATTGATATCCCCATTGATATCATAAAGTAGTATAACGCAGTAAAGCAGAAAAATCAAGTCCAAAATCATACAGGATATATCCCATCGAAGCATGCACGGCAGAGGGGAAGATCTCCCACCATCCCTTTAAAATCCTCCACTTTCAGATAGGAGAGGGAATCCGCCCCGATATCACGGCAGATTTCTTCACTGTTGTGTTCGGCCGCGATCAGCTGACGGCTGCTGGGTACATCGGTCCCGTAGAAGCATGGATGCAGGAAGGGTGGTGAGCTGATGCGCACATGCACCTCCCGGGCGCCGGCTTCCCTCAGCATGGCAATAATCTGCCGCATCGTCGTTCCCCTGACGATCGAGTCATCGATCAGGACCACCCTTTTTCCCGCAACCGCGCTTTTCAGCACGCTCAGTTTTCTCCACACAGCAAGTTTCCGTTCCTCTTCCGTCGGTTTAATAAAGCTGCGTCCGATATAACTGTTTTTATGAAAAGCCAGCACAAACGGGATCCCGGTCTCCCTGGAAAAACCCTCCGCGGCGATCAGCCCGGAGTCCGGAACACCTGCCACGATATCCGCTTCTGCCGGCGCGCTTTTCCCCAGAGCCTGCCCGGCCCGGAACCTGGCATCGTGCACCTCGATCCCGTCTATGACCGAATCGCTCCTTGCAAAATAGATGTATTCAAAAACGCAGTGCGCCTGCTGAAGTCCGCACATACGGGTGTCCGTCCTGATCCCGTCCGCGGTGATAACGACGATCTCGCCGGGCCTGACGTCTCTGATCAGGCGGCCGCCCACGGCCTGTACGGCTGCGCTTTCTGAAGCAAGAATATAGGCCCCTTCCCTTTCCCCAAGGACAAGGGGCTTGATGCCCAGCGGGTCCCGGACACCGATCAGCTTTCTGGGACTCATCACGATGCAGGCATATCCGCCGCGCATTTTTTTCAGCACATGAAAGACGGCCTCTTCCACCGCATGTGTTTTTACCCGTTCGCTGATGATCTCATAGGCAAGGACCTCCGAATCGGACGTGGTGTAATGGGCCTGCCCGCGCAGAAGCTGTTCCTGTTTAACAGCTTCCGCATTGATAATATTTCCATTGTGCACCAGCGCCAGACTCCCCTTCATGTAATTCATGGCAATGGGCTGCGCGTTCTCCGGCACACTGGCGCCTGTGGTGGAATAGCGGACATGTCCTACACCGATGTTCCCACGAAGACCGGCCAGCTCCGCCGGGCCAAAAACTTCACTGACCAGCCCCATTCCTTTCCTGGTGCAGATATTTCCTCTGCTGCCCTCGGTATCCGAAACGGAAATGCCGGCAGATTCCTGGCCCCTGTGCTGCAGGGCCATAAGTCCGTTGAAAATGTCCTGCGCCGCGAAACATCCCGGCCCGGTGTAGATGCCGAAAACGCCGCATTCCTCATGAATTTCATGCTGCAGAAGCTCTTCGGATGGTTCTTTCCATACAGACGCGCTCGTTGGTGTCCTTTGCATTTTTCAGTTCTCCCCCATAGTGACCATCAGTTTTTCCTGCTGAAGATCATGATATACAAAACAGTCATTCCCGCTTACTTCACTGATGCGGACGACCTCTTTCAGCCCGGCAAATTCCGGAAGAAGATCCGGCAGCTGGTTGGGAACCCCCAGCAGAAGCTGCGGCTGGAAGAGTCTGGTCTGCTCATTTTCGAAAACAGCGGTATAAAGGATCTTCGCCTCGACCAGATCCTGGAAAATGTGGCTTCCGTAGGAAAGCTCCGGGCTGTACCCCGCCCGGGATTCCGACACTTCACAGATCACTTCGAATTCACTGATGTCAGCAAAAGTGGTGGGAACCCCCAGCTCCGGGGATGACGTCCCGATTCTTCCCGGGACGATCAGCATCATGTGCGTTCCTTTTCCCCGGAACTTCCAGTTAATGCTCCCGATGAGTTTCGCTATGGCATCCTTCTCATTGTAGGGCAGATGATAATAGGCGATCGGATCCACATAGACGATCCTGTCCAGCTTCAGGGTTCTGGAAAGTCCCATAGATGCACTTTCCGTCTCAAGCAGGATCTGTCTGTCCGGTATATTCACCGGGAGGGAGACCTGTCCCGTGTCTTCCAGCACCTGCAGGGGACGACACTGCAGCAGATTGATCAGATACTCTCCGGTTGAGGAAAGATTCAGAGTAAACTCAATGTCTACACTCTGGCCGTATTCATCCTGGATCAGAAGCATCATCTCCTGCAGATGACGCATCATTTCCCGGGAGCTGACCAGGCCCTTGCAGGAAATAAATGTGACCTGTCTATCCCGCCCCATTTCCCGAAAACGCTGCTCAATTTCGTAATCATGCTCCAGCAGGACCTTTTTCAGATATCCGGGCAGTTTTGGCTCGATCGTTTCAAGGGGAAGCCGGTCCAGTGCTCTCGTCTCTTTGTTGACCGCCTCTACCTTCCGCTGGGAAAACTGATGTCTCTCGGCCATCGTCACCGCTGCCATTGCCTCAGGCCTGTCAAGATTCACCAGTCTAGGATAAGAGCCTTCTGTGCGGTCCACGGCAGATGTGCCAAGTCCCATGACAAGTCTCAGCATGCCCGCTGCCGGATCAAGGCTTTTCAGAAAACGGTAGGGGCTGTAGGAATAACCGACCCCCGCCGCACAGGGCATGTAATACTGGTCGTAATGGGACCCTGACACTCTTTGCACCAGCAGCGCCATCTGTTCGTCCCGCTTTTCCAGCCTTCTCCGCTTCCGGTAATCCAGCGCGGAAAGGCTCATAGAACTGGCATAAACCTCCCGGACCGCGTTCTCAAATTCTTCCAGGCGGTCCTGCATGGTCCCGGAATTGGCGCAGAATACCGATTCATATTTTCCGGCGAACGCGTTCCCGAATCCATCCTCCAGAATGCTGCTGGACCGCACAATGATCGGATCCTGTCCGTAGTACTCCAGAAGGAAGCAGAACCGTTCCTCCGTCTCTCTTGTAAAAACACCCCTGCGAAGCTCCCCTGCAAAGGTTTCTGCCAGAGAAAAATACCCCTCCTCGGTGCGCTGCCTGATCCGAAGGTCCCAAAGCCCATTGTCCACAATATAGGAATAGTAGACATCGGAACCGATAAAAAACGAATCGTGCGGCTCCAGAAACGAAAACAGATCCGGACGGCGGTTTTCGATGATTTTTCTTGCCAGAAGCATGCCGCAGGCCTTCCCCCCGATCAGCCCGGTCCCGATCATATGATCCCGCACATAGAAATAATCCTCTGGTCCGAAATGAGTGCGGATCATGGCCCGCATCTTTTCATCGCGGCTCATCATGATCCTGCACATGCGCATGCATTCCTCGGTCACATCCATCCCGTTTTCATGGCGAAGGGCTGTCCGGCGGAAAAAACGGTCCCATGCATCTGTGTTCTGTTCCTCGCCCGCCCGCTGGTACCGGTTCATCGTCCGGTAAAACCTGCTGACCTGCACCCCGTCAAGCAGCGGTGCCACTTTACCTGTTTCAGGGTTATAGGAGTGGGGCAGGAACATGGTCTCCGAATTCCGGTTCCAGACCTTTTCCGGCCGCAGGTATACAGTGTCTCCTTCGGAGTAGACATCCAGGAACAGCTGGGTCGTATCCTGTATCTTGGCGATTGCCTGCAGGGAATGTTTCCCCCGGATAATCGGAAAGAACGCCACCGTATCAAGCTGGAACAGAAACGGGCAGGTGACCCGGAAAAAATTGCCCATCATCAGGTCTGTGGACCAGGCAGTTGTCAGTTCGGAAAGACAGTCGAATACATAAAACGCATCTCTTCCCTCTTTCTCGATCAGCTGATGGATTTCTACCGTAAAGGTCTCAAACCGGTGAGACAGCTCGATCTGTACGGTCCTGATCTCCGGTCTTCCTTCTGTCAGCGGAGGATGGCTGGCAAAACGGACATAGATGATATTCCGCCCGTCACGGACGGCCTGGTCCAGATAGGGATCCAGGAACAGATGGAATTCTTCCAGATCCGAGACACGCCATACCACGTTGTCTCCCAGACGGATATTGTCCAGCGCCTGATCCAGTGAAGGAATTCCCGATTTTACACGCTCAAAGGCAGCCATCCTCACTCCTCCTTCTATGATCTTCCTTCGTATATCTTTTTAAAGTTCCGGATGCAGGGCCTGTAAGGGCTGCCAGCTACTCCACATCCTGCAGTGCCGCGAAGTCCTCTTCACCGGTGCGGATCTTGACTACCCTGTTGACCGGATAGACAAAGATCTTGCCGTCGCCGATATGTCCGGTATACAGGGTTTTCTTGGCAGCGGCGATCACATCGTCCACCGGAATGGCGCTGACGACCACTTCCAGTTTCACCTTCGGCAGAAGCGTCGCGTCGATCTCGACGCCGCGGTATCTCTCGCCGGCCCCTTTTTCGATGCCGCAGCCCATTACCTGTGTCACCGTCATTCCAGTCACACCCAGATCGTTCATGGCGCGTTTCAGGGCGTCATATCTGGAAAGCTTCGCGATGATCACCACTTTCGAAATGCCCGTATCCAGATCCCGAAGGCCTGTTCTGTCCTCACGGATCACCGGAACGGCCGCGTCTCTCTTTGCCTGTGACGCCTGCTCATAATCGGCTGTTCCCAGGTTTGTGTTCTCATTTACCTGCATGGTCATGGTGTTGGAGATATCCATGATGGAGAAGCCTGAATAAGCAGAGGGAAGGCCGTGTTCCGTCGAATCCAGTCCCATGATCTCTTCTTCCTCGGAAACCCGCAGGCCTACGGTCTTTCTGATGATCACAAAGGCCAGATATATAGTGACGACCGTCCATGCTGCCGTTACGAACATGCCGCCCAGCTGCTTTCCGAGCTGCGTAAGACCGCCGCCGTAAAACAGTCCTTCCTGAATGCCTGTCTTGGCAAAGCCCGGCGCGCTGGCCGTGGCGAAAAGACCTACCGAAATGGTTCCCCAGATTCCGTTGAACATGTGCACGGCGACCGCGCCTACCGGATCGTCCACATGGGAGACATTGTCGTTGAACCATACGCCGAAGACCACCAGGAGGCCTGAGACAGCTCCGATCACCGCAGCCCCCGCGCAGTCCGTCACATCACAGGGCGCAGTGATAGCCACCAGGCCGGCAAGAGACGCATTGAGGCACATCGATACATCCGGTTTTCCGTATCTGATCCAGGTAAACATCATGCAGACCACGGTGGCCACTGCCGGCGCTACGGTGGTGGTCAGAAAGACGGATCCCATGGTCGGAACATCCGTGGCCGCAGCCCCGTTGAAGCCGTACCATCCCATCCACAGGATGAACACACCCAGAGCTGCGATCACCAGGTTATGGCCGGGAAACGCGTTAACTTTTGTCACCTTACCGTTTTTGTCTCTTTCAAACTTTCCGATCCTGGGCCCAAGCATCCAGGCTCCGATGAAGGCACAGATGCCGCCGACCATATGAATGCAGTTGGAACCGGCATAATCGTGGAAACCCCACTGGAAAAGGAAACCGCCGCCCCAGGTCCAGTGCGCCTCGATGGGATAGATGATGGCCGATATAACGGCTGAATAGATGCAGTAGCTGAAAAACTTGGTCCGTTCCGCCATGGAGCCGGAAACGATGGTAGCTGTCGTGGCGCAGAAGACCAGGTTGAAGACGAAGGCGGAATAATCAAAATCACCGTATCGTGAAAACACATCAAAGCTGAACCCGCCCGCGAAGCCGTGCAGAATGTTTTCCCCCAGCATCAGCGACGCGCCGCAGATGAACCACATCACGGTGCCGATGCAGAAGTCCATCAGGTTCTTCATAATGATGTTGCCCGCGTTTTTGGCCCTGGTAAAACCGGCCTCGCACATGGCAAACCCAGCCTGCATCCAGAACACAAAGGCCGCTCCGATCAGAAACCATACGGCAAATATCTCGCTGTCAACCGCTTTCATAATCTCCTGTGTCATATGTCTTCTCCTTTCAAACAAAAAGGTCACCCCATTCCAGCGTTCCACGCCTTTGTGGGATGACCTTTTTAAATCTCGGTCCGTAAAAACCTGTCTTACCAGGCTGTCCGAACCGGCTTACTTATGACCTGCTTTAAAGAATGTGCGGTAATACGCTGCATTTTTTTGAATTGCTTTTTCAGCGTATATTCCGCAAATACCGCGGGGGAACACTCCTTCTGCGTTTTCAATATACGGAAAACAGCAGCTTTCCGTAGCTGGGGAAGGGCCAGCATTTCTCGGAAGAGAGCATTTCTGCCTCATCCACATATTTACGGAGGTCCTCCATCTTCGGAAGGACATCGTCCCTGACGGCCTGAGAAGTACTGATAATATCTTCATGGCCTGCCAGGCCCTTCAAGGCTTCCTCCAGCAGCTCAGTCCTCTCCAGGATCGCGTCCGTCAGTTCTGACAGGCGCTCCATGGTGGAGATCTCGTAATTGCATCTCACATGGCTGCTGACGGATTTCATCAGCGAGGTAGCCTTGGCCAGGCTGTAAAGATATCCTTCGATGGCCGGCAGATAGTTTTTCCTGACCATATCCACCATGGTGTGGCCTTCAATGTTCACGGTCTTGCAGTAGTTCTCCAGCATGATCTCGCAGCGGGAATGCAGTTCTGTCTCCGTGAACACCTTGTGAGCGGTCAGCATGTCCACATTCTTCTGATCCAGCAGATGCGGCATGGCGTCCGCGGTCGTCTTCAGGTTGGACAGGCCTCTGACTTCCGTTGCCTCCCGGATCCATTCCTCTCCGTATCCGTTTCCGTTGAACAGGATGCGTTCGTGCTTCTTTACCACTTCTTTGATCAGATCGTGCAGCTCACTTTCGAAATCCGCTGCCTTCTCCAGTCTGTCCGCGTACTGCTTCAGGCTTTCGGCCACAGCAGCATTCAGCATCATGTTGCAGCATGCAATGCTGTTGGAAGAGCCCAGGGAGCGGAACTCAAACTTGTTTCCGGTGAAGGCGAAGGGTGAAGTACGGTTGCGGTCCGTGTTGTCTCTGGAGAACTTGGGCAGCGAATGCACGCCAAGCTTCATGGTCACCTTCTCTGTTCCTTCATAAGGAGCATCATTCTTGATGGCTTCCAAAATGGCCGTCAGCTCATCTCCCAGGAAAACAGAGATGATGGCGGGCGGTGCCTCGTTGGCCCCGAGTCTGTGGTCGTTCCCCGCGGTCGCCACGGAAAGCCGGAGCAGATCCTGATAGTCGTCCACTGCCTGGATGACGGCGCACAGGAACAGCAGGAACTGGGCATTCTCATAGGGTGTTTCGCCGGGAGCCAGCAGGTTCACGCCTTCATCCGTTGCCATGGACCAGTTGTTGTGCTTGCCGGAACCGTTCACGCCGGCAAAGGGTTTTTCGTGAAGCAGGCACACCA
>CACZSG010000310.1 GCA_902783665.1 uncultured Lachnospiraceae bacterium
CCGGGAAATGACTGCCATGGATGAACTGAACAGGAATACAAAGGTGATCGTTGCCAGGACCGCCGGCTTCTGCTTCGGCGTTCAAAGAGCTGTGGATGAGGTCTATGCCCAGATTCAAAAAGGTGTTAAGCCGATCTATACGTTCGGCCCGATCATTCACAATGAAGAAGTGGTGAGAGAACTGGAGGACCTGGGCGTTTCGCCCATCTCGGCTGAACAGCTTGCCGGTCTCAGAGAGGGGACCGTGATCATCCGGTCCCACGGCGTCAGCAGACAGGTGTATGAACAGATCCGCAGCCAGGGCCTTCACCTGGTGGACGCGACCTGTCCCTTCGTCAAAAAGATCCACAGGATCGTGGACCGCAGCAGCGGACCGGATACGGATATCATCATTATCGGAAACGACGGCCATCCCGAGGTGGAAGGCATTAAGGGCTGGTGCCACGGCAGAGTCACCGTGATCGGGAATGAGGAAGAGGCCCGGAACTATCAGGCAGACCCGGAACATTTTGTGTGTGTTGTCTCACAGACGACATTTAATTACAAGAAATTTGATAAATTAGTTGAAATTCTGTCCGGGATGCGCTATATTAAGATGGATGTATTGAATACAATTTGCAGCGCAACGGAGGAAAGGCAGCAGGAAGCACGAGAGATCGCCCGCCGTGTTGACGCTATGATTGTCATTGGCGGCAGTCACAGTTCCAACACCCGCAAACTGTATGAGATATGTCAAAGCGAATGTGTAAATACTTACTATATACAGACACTCAAAGACTTGGAGGTTCGGAGATTACTTTCCGTGAGTTGCGTAGGTATTACAGCAGGGGCTTCTACCCCCAAAAAATTGATTGAGGAGGTTTCAAAACAATGGAAGATTTAAGTTTTGAACAAATGCTGGAAGAATCATTTAAAACAATTCATAATGGAGAGGTAGTCGAAGGCACTGTCATTGATGTCAAGGAAGACGAAATCATTCTGAACATTGGATGCAAGGCTGATGGCATCATTACCAGAAACGAGTATACAAATGATTCCAGCGCAGACCTGCGTGAGCTGGTTCATGTAAATGATAAACTGGAAGCTAAGGTCCTGAAGGTGAACGACGGTGACGGACAGGTCGTTCTGACCTACAAGCGTCTTGCGGCCGAAAAGGGCAACAAGCGTCTTGAAGAAGCCTTCAATAACCAGGAAGTGCTGAAAGCACCGGTTGTTCAGGTGCTTGGCGGCGGCCTCAGCGTTCTTGTTGACGAAGCAAGAGTCTTTATTCCTGCAAGCCTTGTTTCCGATACCTATGAAAAGAATCTCGAGAAGTACAACGGTCAGGAGATCGAATTCGTCATCACAGAGTTCAATCCCCGCAGACGCCGCATCATCGGCGACCGCAAGAAACTTCTTCTTGCCAGAAAGGCTGAGATGCAGAAAGCCCTCTTCGAGCGCATCGCTCCCGGAGATGTGGTAAAGGGCGTTGTCAAGAACGTTACGGATTTCGGCGCTTTTGTAGATCTTGGCGGAGCAGATGGTCTGCTTCACATTTCAGAGATGTCCTGGGGACATGTTGACAATCCCCGCAAGGTCTTCAAGGTAGGCGATGAGCTTACTGTTCTGATCAAGGATATCAGCGGTGACAAGATCGCGCTCAGCCTGAAATTCGCTGATCAGAATCCGTGGCTGACCGCAGCGGATAAATATGCAGCTGGCAATATCGTGACCGGCCGCGTAGCAAGAATGACAGACTTCGGCGCATTTGTGGAACTGGAGCCGGGCGTTGACGCACTGCTTCACGTTTCCCAGATTTCCCATAATCATGTGGACAAGCCTTCAGATATTCTTTCCGTTAACCAGATCATTGAGGCGAAGGTCGTTGACTTCAACGGCGAAGGCCGCAAGATCAGTCTGAGCATGAAGGCTCTTGAGAACAGCAACCCCGCACCGGCACCGGTCGAGGAAGCTTACGATGAAGAGCCGGCTTATGATGAGGCTCAGGGCGAGGACGCAGAGGCTTAAATAAGAATTTCCGAAAAGAAACGGGCAGCATCAGCTGCCCGTTTTTTTATTGAAGAATCTGTGAAAGAAGCGACGCTGCCAGAACCTGAAAAACAGAAGGCGAGGCGGTCATCTGAGCGGTCAGTTCAAAGAAGGAAGCACCCCTGCGGGTGCGCCGGAATTCAGGTTCGAACATAACAGAAGGCTGATAGGCGAAGAAGCCTTCTTTTTTGATGTAACAGGTATCGGAGGTGGCCTGAACCCTGTTTTCCCTGTCGACAAAGGAAGCGATGCTTTTGTGTATGGCCATGTCCTCAGCAGGAAGATAGCAGTAGTCCTTCCAGTCCGGGATGTAGTGGTACAGGGTGCCGGAAAAGGCCGGTATTTTCAGCTGCAGCCGGCAGGACTCTTTTTCGGCGTAAAGGTCTGCCTGAAGATCCGGCTCTTCCAGAACGGCTGTATGCTGAAAACCGACCGGAAACGGATCGCCCGGGGACAGTGTGAGCATGAGGCCGGAACTGTCGGAGGCGGCTCCGGCAACATGAAAGCGGCCTTCGGACAGGCTGTTAAATACAAGAAGACGGCAGACATCCGCAGTTGCCCGCAGATCTTCGAGGTTGTGGGACAGAAGCGGTGTTTCGTTCTCGGGAAAATAGCCGGAAACATATTTCTGATAGACGGGGATCAGCTCTTTTCCCGTATGTTCGTCCTTCCGTTCTTTTCCCAGCAGTTCCTGATAGCCCGCCAGGGTGCGGTGGGGGAGTGAGAACAGGCGTCCCGCCGGTTTCAGCAGCCGGTAGAGATCCAGTGAAGTCTTCTTTTCAAGTGTATAAGGGATGCCATGGAGTTCCGCGCGGCCGGCCAGAAACGGCAGGTCGAAGGAATTGCCGTTAAAGTGGATGAGGACCGGGCGGGTCGCGGAAAAATCCAGAAACTCCCGCAGGATGGATGCTTCCTCGGCGGGACCGGCGGAAAGCCACTGAATATAATGCCATTCTTTCTCCTGGAAGAAGACGACGCCGATCAGATAGACAAAGTCATGGGCCCGGGAAAAGCCGGTGGTCTCTATATCCAGGAACAGAACGTCCCCTGCCGGAAACAGGGTCAGACTTTCGCTGTATGGTATGTCCGGTATGATGCCGGTAACGGTCTTCATGTTTTCCTCCCATCCGGGCGGGCAGGTGCAGCCCTGCCGCCTGTACTGATGATCATGTTCTGTGAAAATATGCAGAAAAATGACAGGATCTATTTTAGCTTCTAATTGACCGCTCGTCAAATTCCCTGTTGAAAAAAAGGATTGAATCTATTATGATACTCTATAAGCTGTCCGGAAATGGATAATTATTAAGTCGCCTGCAGTACAGGAATTCATCTGGCTTATGGCGGTCTTATTTGGAAGAAGGAGAAAGGCTATGAGAAGTGATGCAGTAAAAGACGGCGTGCAGAAAGCACCGCACCGTTCTCTGTTCCGCGCGCTGGGTCTGACCGAAGAGGAAATGAAACGGCCGCTGGTGGGAATTGTGAACTCCTATAATGAAATTGTTCCTGGACATATGAACCTTGATAAGATCACGGAAGCAGTGAAACTCGGAGTCGCCATGGCAGGCGGTGTACCGAGGGAATTTCCGGCGATCGCGGTCTGTGACGGAATCGCCATGGGCCATCAGGGAATGAAATACTCGCTTGTGACCCGGGACCTGATCGCGGACTCCACGGAAGCCATGGCCATGGCGCATCAGTTCGACGCGCTTGTCATGATCCCCAACTGCGACAAGAATGTTCCCGGCCTTCTGATGGCAGCGGCCAGACTGAACATCCCGACCATCTTTGTCAGCGGAGGCCCGATGCTCGCAGGCCATCTGAAAGGAAGAAAGAGAAGCCTCTCCAGCATGTTTGAGGCGGTGGGAGAATACACTGCCGGCTCCATGACAGAGGCGGATGTCCGTGAATATGAGGAAAAGGTCTGTCCGACCTGCGGTTCCTGCTCGGGCATGTATACGGCAAACAGCATGAACTGCCTTACCGAGGTGCTCGGCATGGGCCTGAAGGGCAACGGAACCATTCCGGCCGTCTATTCGGAGCGTCTGCGCCTGGCCAAGATGGCAGGCATGCAGGTGATGGAACTGTGGAAGAACAATATCAGGCCGCGGCCTGATATTGTTCTTCCACAGTTCCATCACCTGCATGCCTGCCATCTTGGCCAGGCGCAGACGCTCCGAATAGACGGCCGGAATGGTTCCGTTGCCCTTCAGGCCCATGCCGAGCACCTCGGTAAGGCAGTTCATGCTGTTTGCCGTATACATGCCCGAGCAGGAACCGCAGGTCGGACAGACCTTTTCCTCATATTCACGGACATCCGCCTCTGTCATGGAGCCGGCAGTGTATTCTCCCACCGCCTCAAACATGCTGGAGAGGCTTCTCTTTCTTCCTTTCAGATGGCCTGCGAGCATCGGGCCTCCGCTGACAAAGATGGTCGGGATGTTCAGTCTGGCCGCTGCCATCAGAAGGCCGGGAACATTCTTGTCGCAGTTGGGGATCATGACAAGCGCGTCGAACTGATGCGCCATGGCCATGGCTTCCGTGGAGTCCGCGATCAGGTCCCGGGTCACAAGCGAGTATTTCATTCCCTGATGGCCCATGGCGATTCCGTCACAGACCGCGATCGCCGGAAATTCCCTCGGTACACCGCCTGCCATGGCGACTCCGAGTTTCACTGCTTCCGTGATCTTATCAAGGTTCATATGTCCAGGAACAATTTCATTATAGGAGTTCACAATTCCCACCAGCGGCCGTTTCATTTCCTCTTCGGTCAGACCCAGCGCGCGGAACAGAGAACGGTGCGGTGCTTTCTGCACGCCGTCTTTTACTGCATCACTTCTCATAGCCTTTCTCCTTCTTCCAAATAAGACCGCCATAAGCCAGATGAATTCCTGTACTGCAGGCGACTTAATAATTATCCATTTCCGGACAGCTTATAGAGTATCATAATAGATTCAATCCTTTTTTTCAACAGGGAATTTGACGAGCGGTCAATTAGAAGCTAAAATAGATCCTGTCATTTTTCTGCATATTTTCACAGAACATGATCATCAGTACAGGCGGCAGGGCTGCACCTGCCCGCCCGGATGGGAGGAAAACATGAAGACCGTTACCGGCATCATACCGGACATACCATACAGCGAAAGTCTGACCCTGTTTCCGGCAGGGGACGTTCTGTTCCTGGATATAGAGACCACCGGCTTTTCCCGGGCCCATGACTTTGTCTATCTGATCGGCGTCGTCTTCTTCCAGGAGAAAGAATGGCATTATATTCAGTGGCTTTCCGCCGGTCCCGCCGAGGAAGCATCCATCCTGCGGGAGTTTCTGGATTTTTCCGCGACCCGCCCGGTCCTCATCCACTTTAACGGCAATTCCTTCGACCTGCCGTTTCTGGCCGGCCGCGCGGAACTCCATGGCATCCCTTATACACTTGAAAAGAAGACTTCACTGGATCTCTACCGGCTGCTGAAACCGGCGGGACGCCTGTTCTCACTCCCCCACCGCACCCTGGCGGGCTATCAGGAACTGCTGGGAAAAGAACGGAAGGACGAACATACGGGAAAAGAGCTGATCCCCGTCTATCAGAAATATGTTTCCGGCTATTTTCCCGAGAACGAAACACCGCTTCTGTCCCACAACCTCGAAGATCTGCGGGCAACTGCGGATGTCTGCCGTCTTCTTGTATTTAACAGCCTGTCCGAAGGCCGCTTTCATGTTGCCGGAGCCGCCTCCGACAGTTCCGGCCTCATGCTCACACTGTCCCCGGGCGATCCGTTTCCGGTCGGTTTTCAGCATACAGCCGTTCTGGAAGAGCCGGATCTTCAGGCAGACCTTTACGCCGAAAAAGAGTCCTGCCGGCTGCAGCTGAAAATACCGGCCTTTTCCGGCACCCTGTACCACTACATCCCGGACTGGAAGGACTACTGCTATCTTCCTGCTGAGGACATGGCCATACACAAAAGCATCGCTTCCTTTGTCGACAGGGAAAACAGGGTTCAGGCCACCTCCGATACCTGTTACATCAAAAAAGAAGGCTTCTTCGCCTATCAGCCTTCTGTTATGTTCGAACCTGAATTCCGGCGCACCCGCAGGGGTGCTTCCTTCTTTGAACTGACCGCTCAGATGACCGCCTCGCCTTCTGTTTTTCAGGTTCTGGCAGCGTCGCTTCTTTCACAGATTCTTCAATAAAAAAACGGGCAGCTGATGCTGCCCGTTTCTTTTCGGAAATTCTTATTTAAGCCTCTGCGTCCTCGCCCTGAGCCTCATCATAAGCCGGCTCTTCATCGTAAGCTTCCTCGACCGGTGCCGGTGCGGGGTTGCTGTTCTCAAGAGCCTTCATGCTCAGACTGATCTTGCGGCCTTCGCCGTTGAAGTCAACGACCTTCGCCTCAATGATCTGGTTAACGGAAAGAATATCTGAAGGCTTGTCCACATGATTATGGGAAATCTGGGAAACGTGAAGCAGTGCGTCAACGCCCGGCTCCAGTTCCACAAATGCGCCGAAGTCTGTCATTCTTGCTACGCGGCCGGTCACGATATTGCCAGCTGCATATTTATCCGCTGCGGTCAGCCACGGATTCTGATCAGCGAATTTCAGGCTGAGCGCGATCTTGTCACCGCTGATATCCTTGATCAGAACAGTAAGCTCATCGCCTACCTTGAAGACCTTGCGGGGATTGTCAACATGTCCCCAGGACATCTCTGAAATGTGAAGCAGACCATCTGCTCCGCCAAGATCTACAAAAGCGCCGAAATCCGTAACGTTCTTGACAACGCCCTTTACCACATCTCCGGGAGCGATGCGCTCGAAGAGGGCTTTCTGCATCTCAGCCTTTCTGGCAAGAAGAAGTTTCTTGCGGTCGCCGATGATGCGGCGTCTGCGGGGATTGAACTCTGTGATGACGAATTCGATCTCCTGACCGTTGTACTTCTCGAGATTCTTTTCATAGGTATCGGAAACAAGGCTTGCAGGAATAAAGACTCTTGCTTCGTCAACAAGAACGCTGAGGCCGCCGCCAAGCACCTGAACAACCGGTGCTTTCAGCACTTCCTGGTTATTGAAGGCTTCTTCAAGACGCTTGTTGCCCTTTTCGGCCGCAAGACGCTTGTAGGTCAGAACGACCTGTCCGTCACCGTCGTTCACCTTCAGGACCTTAGCTTCCAGTTTATCATTTACATGAACCAGCTCACGCAGGTCTGCGCTGGAATCATTTGTATACTCGTTTCTGGTAATGATGCCATCAGCCTTGCATCCAATGTTCAGAATGATTTCGTCTTCCTTGACATCAATGACAGTGCCTTCGACTACCTCTCCATTATGAATTGTTTTAAATGATTCTTCCAGCATTTGTTCAAAACTTAAATCTTCCATTGTTTTGAAACCTCCTCAATCAATTTTTTGGGGGTAGAAGCCCCTGCTGTAATACCTACGCAACTCACGGAAAGTAATCTCCGAACCTCCAAGTCTTTGAGTGTCTGTATATAGTAAGTATTTACACATTCGCTTTGACATATCTCATACAGTTTGCGGGTGTTGGAACTGTGACTGCCGCCAATGACAATCATAGCGTCAACACGGCGGGCGATCTCTCGTGCTTCCTGCTGCCTTTCCTCCGTTGCGCTGCAAATTGTATTCAATACATCCATCTTAATATAGCGCATCCCGGACAGAATTTCAACTAATTTATCAAATTTCTTGTAATTAAATGTCGTCTGTGAGACAACACACACAAAATGTTCCGGGTCTGCCTGATAGTTCCGGGCCTCTTCCTCATTCCCGATCACGGTGACTCTGCCGTGGCACCAGCCCTTAATGCCTTCCACCTCGGGATGGCCGTCGTTTCCGATAATGATGATATCCGTATCCGGTCCGCTGCTGCGGTCCACGATCCTGTGGATCTTTTTGACGAAGGGACAGGTCGCGTCCACCAGGTGAAGGCCCTGGCTGCGGATCTGTTCATACACCTGTCTGCTGACGCCGTGGGACCGGATGATCACGGTCCCCTCTCTGAGACCGGCAAGCTGTTCAGCCGAGATGGGCGAAACGCCCAGGTCCTCCAGTTCTCTCACCACTTCTTCATTGTGAATGATCGGGCCGAACGTATAGATCGGCTTAACACCTTTTTGAATCTGGGCATAGACCTCATCCACAGCTCTTTGAACGCCGAAGCAGAAGCCGGCGGTCCTGGCAACGATCACCTTTGTATTCCTGTTCAGTTCATCCATGGCAGTCATTTCCCGG